>NZ_JBFUGN010000243.1:0-7292 GCF_056402895.1 Rhizobacter sp. P3_B12
GCGCTGCAGCAGGCGCAGCGCGCCAGCGACCCGTTCGGCGGCTTCTCGGCCATCGGCTGGCGCGGCCTGCGCCGCCCGGGCGGCGCGCGCCGCGTGTTCCAGTCGCCCGGTCCGATCTACGAGCCCGAGGGTGCGGCCACCGACTACTGGCGCGCCGCCCGCGCACTGCATGCGGCGGGCTTTCGCGCCGGCGACCTGGTGCACAACAGTTTCAGCTACCACCTGACGCCGGCCGGCTCGATGATGGAAGGCGGCGCGCTCGCGCTCGGCTGCACCGTGTTCCCCGGTGGCGTCGGCAACACCGAGCTGCAGCTGCAGGCGATGCGCGAGCTGCGGCCGCACGGCTATGCCGGCACGCCGAGCTTCCTGAAGATCCTGGTCGACAAGGCGCTGGAGGGCGGCGGCTCGCTCGGCTCGGTGCAGCGCGCGCTGCTCAGCGGCGAGGCCTTTCCAGCGGCACTGCGCGACTGGCTGCGCGGCCACGGCATCGAAGGCTACCAGTGCTACGCGACAGCCGACCTGGGGCTGATCGCGTACGAGACCGAGGCCCGCGAAGGGCTGGTGCTCGACGAAGGCGTGATCGTCGAGATCGTGCGGCCCGGTACCGGCGACCCGGTGCCCGAAGGCGAGGTCGGCGAGATGGTCGTGACCACGCTGAACCCGGACTACCCACTGGTGCGCTTCGGCACCGGCGACCTGTCGGCGGTGCTGGCGGGCCGCTGCCCGACCGGGCGCACCAACACGCGCATCAAGGGCTGGATGGGTCGCGCCGACCAGACGGCCAAGGTGCGCGGGATGTTCGTGCACCCGTCGCAGGTGGCCGAGGTGGCCAGGCGCTTCCCGGAGATCGTGCGGGCGCGGCTGGTGGTCAGCGGCGAGATGGCGAGCGACCGGATGGTGCTGCGTGTCGAAGCGAGCGACGCGCCGGAAGGCCTCGCCACGCGCATTGCCGAGGCGATCCGCGACGTGACCAAGCTGCGCGGCGAGGTGGAACTGTGCACGCCGGGCAGCCTGCCCAATGACGGACGCGTCATCGAGGACGCGCGAAAATACGACTGATCAGGTGTCCGACTTCACGTGGCCTTCCTTGACCACCTTCGCCCACTTCGCGATCTCGGAGTGGATGAACGCGGTGAACTTCTCCGACGAGCCGCCGCCGTCTTCGGCGCCGTAGCTCTCCAGCCGCTCCTGCACGTCGGGCATCGCCATCACCTTGTTGGCGTCGTCGTTGATCTTCTGCGCCAGCCCCTTCGGCAGCTTGCCCGGGCCGACCAGGCCGTACCAGGTGGTGGCCTCGAAATCGGGGAAGCCCTGCTCGGCCATCGTCGGCACCGTCGGATGGCCCTTCGCGCGTCGGGTGCGCGTCTGCGCGATCGCGATCACCTTGCCGCCCTTCACATGCGGCGTGGCCGCCGTCATCGTCTCGAACACGTAGTTGATCTGCCCGCCGATCAGGTCGGTGATGGCCGGCGCGCTGCCCTTGTACGGGATGTGCAGCGCATTCACCTTGGCGCTCAGCTTGAACATCTCCAGCGCCAGGTGCTGGGCCGAGCCCGAGCCGGCCGAGCCGAAGCTGATCTCGCCGGGCCTGGCCTTGCACAGCGCGACGATGTCCTTCACCGTGACGGCCGGCTGCATCGTGCCGGCGATCAGCAGGTTGGGCGTCACGCCGACCAGCATGATCGGCACGAAATCGCGCTCGACGTTGTAGTTCAGCTTGGGCTGCAGGCTGGGCGCGAGCGCGTGGCTGTTGATGTGCGCCATCAGCAGCGTGCTGCCGTCGCTCGGCTGCTGCGCCACGTAGTCGGCGGCCAGCACGCCGGCGACGCCGGCCTTGTTCTCGACGATCACCTGCTGGCCCCACATCACGCCCAGCTTCTGGCCCAGCACGCGCGCCAGCGCGTCGGTGCCGCCGCCCGGCGGGAAGCCCACGATGATGCGGATCGGGCCCGAGGGCAGTCCCTGCGCGAACAGGCGGGGCGCGCCCAGGCTGGCGACGGCACCGGCCGCGGCCTGGAGTAGCGAACGACGTTGCATGCGAACCTCCTGACTGTTGTGGAATGCGGTGTCTTCAGGCGGCGGCCTTCAGGGCCGTGCTCTGCGGATGCGAAGAGAAGTAATCCATCGCCGCCTGCACACCGCTGCCCGCGGTGACGATGCCCGACAGCTTCAGCCCCATCTCGACGCCCGACAACGCCGCCATCAGCGTCAGGTCGTTGCAGTCGCCGAGGTGGCCGATGCGGAACATGCGGCCCTTGACGCGGCCGAGCCCGGTGCCGAGCGACAGGTCGAAGCGCTGGTGGATCAGCTTGCGCAGCACGTCGGCGTCGACGCCCTCGGGCGTGATCACGCCGGTCAGCACCGGCGAGTACACCGATGCGTCGGCGCACTGGATCGGCAGGCCCCAGGCCCGCACCGCGCTGCGCACCGCCTCGCCCCAGCGCTGGTGGCGCGCGAACACCGTGTCGAGCCCCTGGTCGAGCAGCATGTCGAGCGCTTCGCTCAGGCCGTACAGCAGGTTGGTGTTCGGCGTGTACGGCCAGTAGCCCGTCTTGTTGATCTCGATGATCTCGTCCCAGGCCCAGAAGGCCTTGGGCAGCAGCGCCTTCCGGCTGGCTTCGATCGCCTTCGGCGACACCGCGTTGAAGCTGATGCCCGGCGGCAGCATCAGGCCCTTCTGCGAGCCGCTGACCGTCACGTCGACGCCCCACTCGTCATGCCGGTAGTCGGCACTGGCCAGGCCCGAAATCGTGTCGACCAGCAACAGCGCCGGGTGCTTGGCCGCATCGATCGCGCGGCGCACCGCGGCGATGTCGGAGGTGACGCCGGTGGAGGTCTCGTTGTGCACCACGCACACCGCCTTGATCGCATGGCCGGCGTCTTCGCGCAGGCGCTTCTCGATCAGGTCGGCCTGCACGCCGTGGCGCCARCTGTTCGGCAGGCCGGTCAGCGCATCGGTGCCGGAGAGCGCGAGGAACTCCGGCTTCAGGCCCAGGCGCAGCGCCATCTTCTGCCACAGGCTCGCGAAGTGGCCGGTCTCGTACATCAGCACCGCGTCGCCGGGGCTCAGCACGTTGGCGAGGGCCGCCTCCCATGCGCCGGTGCCGGACGCCGGGTAGATCACCACCGGATGCCGCGTGCGGAACACCTGCTGGATGCCGGACAGCACCTTCAGCCCCAGCACGCCGAACTCCGGCCCGCGGTGATCGATGGTGGGCAGGCTCATCGCCCGCAGGATGCGATCCGGTACCGGGCTGGGCCCGGGGATCTGCAGGAAATGACGGCCGCTGGGGTGCTGGTCTAGCGCGATCATGACGACTCCTGACGAGGTCCGAATGCGTCTGAGTTTTGCATACAAAATTCTTTTGTCAATGGTTGCCACCCGCTATGGCGTCCGTATGATGACCATCGACTTGCTCAGAAAATGAATACAAATTCAGAAAGCTCGCCATGGCCGACATCATTTCCATCCCCCGGCAGGTGCTGCACCAACAGGTGTGCACGCGGCTGCGCCAGCTGATCGTCGAGAACCACATCCCGCCCGGCAGCAAGCTGAACGAGCGTGCGCTGTGCGAGGAGCTGAAGGTGTCGCGCACCCCGCTGCGCGAGGCGATCAAGATGCTGGCCGCCGAAGGGCTGGTGGAGCTGCTGCCGAACCGCGGCGCGGTCGCGATGGAACTCTCGGCGCAGGACATCGCCGACACCTTCGAGGTGATCGCCGGTCTGGAAGGCCTGTCGGGCGAGCTGGCGGCGCAACGCATCACCGAGGCCGAGCTGGCCGAGATCCGAGCCCTGCATTTCGAGATGCTCGCGGCCTACACGCGGCGCGACCTGCCCACCTACTACAGCATCAACGCGGTGATCCACCGGCACATCAATGCCGCGGCGCGCAACCCGGTGCTGACGCAGACCTATGCCACGGTGAACGCACGACTGCAGGCGCTGCGCTTCCGCTCGAACTGCGACGAGGCCAAGTGGGCCCGCGCGATGGGCGAGCACGAACGCATGATCGAGCTGCTCACGGCACGCGACGCCGCCGGCCTGCGCCAGCTGCTGGTGCAGCACCTGCTGAACAAGCGCGACGTGGTGCTCGAACTGATGAAGCACGGCGAGCTCGATTCTTCGCCGAAGGTGTCGGCATGAACACGCTGGTCGACGCCGGCGTGGCCCGCGAGGCCGGCCGCTCGATGCGCGACTTCGGCACGCCCGAGGCGGCCGAGCTGGCTCGCCGACTCGCCGCCGAGACGCAGGGCGAGACGCTGTTCGACATCGCCTCGCGCGGCCGCTATGCGACCGATGCGTCGATCTACCAGATCATGCCGGTCGGCGTGTTCGTGCCGCGCAGCGCGCAAGACATTGCCACCGCGATCGACATCGCCCGCGACCTGAAGACCCCGCTGCTGCCGCGCGGCGGCGGTACCTCGCAGTGCGGCCAGACCACCGGCGCGGCGCTCGTGATCGACACCAGCAAGCACTACCGCCAGGTGATCGCGTTCGACCGCGACGCGATGACGGTGCAGGTCGAGCCCGGCATCGTGCTCGACCACCTGAACGCCTTCCTGAAGCCGCACGGGCTGTGGTACCCGGTCGACGTGTCGACCAGCGCGCAGGCCACGCTGGGCGGCATGGCCGGCAACAACTCCTGCGGCTCGCGCAGCATCGCCTACGGCAACATGGTGCACAACGTGCTCRCCGCCGAGGCCTGGCTGAGCGACGGCAGCAATGTGCGCTTCGGCCGCGTCGACCAGCTGGGCGCGAAGGAGACCGCGATCGCCGGTTTCGTGCGCGGCCTGGCGGCCACCGAACGCGACGAGATCGACCTGCGCTGGCCGAAGGTGATGCGCCGCGTCGGCGGCTACAACCTCGACATCTTCCGCCCGCAGAGCGAGCGGCCGTACACCGCCGACGGCAGCGTCAACCTGGCGCACCTGCTGATCGGCGCCGAAGGCACGCTCGCGTTCACGCGCAGCCTGACGCTGAAGCTCGCGCCGCTGCCGCGCCACAAGGTGCTCGGCGTCGTCAACTACCCGAGCTTCCATGCCGCGATGGACTCGGCGCAGCACATCGTGAAGCTGGGCCCGAGCGCGGTCGAGCTGGTCGACCGCACGATGATCGAGCTGTCGCGCGCGAACCCGGCGTTCCGCCCGACGATCGAGTCGGCGCTGGTCGGCGAGCCGCAGGCGATCCTGCTGGTGGAGTTCAGCGGCGACGACAAGGCGGTGCTGCTCGCGCAGCTCAAGCAGCTGGTCGAGCTGATGGGCGATCAGTTGCAGCTGCCGGGCAGCGTGGTCGAGATGCGCGACGAGGCGCCGCAGAAGGCCTTGTGGGAGGTGCGCAAGGCGGGCCTGAACATCATGATGAGCCTGAAGGGCGACGGCAAGCCGGTCAGCTTCATCGAGGACTGCGCGGTGCCGCTCGAACACCTGGCCGAGTACACCGACGCGCTGACCGAGGTGTTCCACCGCCATGGCAGCAAGGGCACCTGGTATGCGCATGCCTCGGTCGGCACGCTGCATGTGCGGCCGATCCTCGACATGCGCCAGGGCGGGCCGGGCGGCGGCGCGCACAAGATGCGCTCGATCGCCGAGGAGGCGAGCGCGCTGGTGCGCAAGTTCAAGGGTGCCTACAGCGGCGAGCATGGCGACGGCCTGTGCCGCGGCGAGTGGATCGAGTGGCAGTTCGGGCCGCGCCTCAACGAGGCCTTCCGCGCGATCAAGCAGCACCTCGACCCATTGAACCTGATGAACCCGGGCAAGATCATCGACCCGCCGAAGATGGACGATGCGAGCCTGTTCCGCTATGCGCCGGGCTACAAGACCATCGCGCTGAAGCCGGTCTTCGACTGGTCGGCCTGGAACGTGCAGAACGACCCGGCGACCGAGACCACGAGCGCGCCCGGCACCGGCGGCGATGCGGCCGGCGGCTTCGCGAAGGCCGTCGAGATGTGCAACAACAACGGGCACTGCCGCAAGTTCGACGCCGGCACGATGTGCCCGAGCTACCGCGTCACGCGCGACGAGCAGCACCTGACGCGCGGCCGCGCCAACACACTGCGGCTCGCGCTGTCGAACCAGCTCGGCGAACAGGGCTTCACGAGCGATGCGGTGCGCGACGCGATGGACCTGTGCGTCGGCTGCAAGGGCTGCAAACGCGACTGCCCGACCGGCATCGACATGGCGAAGATGAAGCTCGAGTTCACCGCGCACGACAAGGCCCGCCACGGCCACACGCTGAAGGACCGGCTGGTCGCCCACCTGCCGGCCTATGCGCGGCTCGCGAGCGCCGCGCCGTGGCTGTTCAACCTGCGCGAGACGCTGCCCGGCGCCAAGGGGCTGGCCGAGCGCTGGCTGGGCCTCTCGGCCCGGCGCAGCCTGCCGCGCTTTCGCCGCGACACCTTCCGCCGCGCGGCGCCGCACATCGGCCTGGTCACGCGCGCCGAGGTGCTGCAGGCCGACAAGCCGGTCGTGCTGTTCGTCGACACCTTCAACGGCGCCTTCGAAAGCGAGAACGCGACCGCCGCGGTGCGCGTGCTGCAGGCGGCCGGCTACGCCGTGCATGCCGCGAGCCGGCCGGGCGCGCCGCTGTGCTGCGGCCGCACCTACCTGGCCGCCGGCATGCCGGAGCAGGCGAAGGCGAATGCGCGCGAGCTGCTGAAGGCCTTGCTGCCGTTCGCGCAGCGCGGCATCGCGATCGTCGGGCTGGAGCCGTCGTGCCTGCTGACGATGCGCGACGAGATGCTGGTGATGGGCCTCGGCGATGACGCCAAGCTGCTGGCCGAGCACGCGCTGCTGCTGGAGGAGTTCCTCGCCCGCGAGGCGAAGGCAGGCCGTTTCGCGCCGCGCTTGCGGCCGGCGACGCAGGCGATGCGGGTGCACGGCCACTGCCACCAGAAGGCGTTCGGCGCGATCCAGCCGGTGCTCGACGTGCTGAAGCTGATTCCCAACGCGCTGCCGGCGCTGATCGAGAGCTCGTGCTGCGGCATGGCCGGCAGCTTCGGCTACGAGGCGAGCCACCACGCGGTGTCGATGCAGATGGCCGAGCTGAGCCTGCTGCCGGCGGTGCGCGAGGCGCCCGACGCGATCATCGTCGCCGACGGCACCAGCTGCAGGCACCAGATCGCCGACGGGGCGCAGCGCGAGGCCTTGCACGTCGCCCGGGTGCTGGCCGACCACCTCGCCTGAATGGCCTTGCATGGTCTCCGGGTTACGTAGTTTCCGCCATGCCGGCGCCTCGGAGCTTCCTTAAGCTCGGGTCTTCCGACTCTCCGACACGCTTGCTCGAAAGGACACGAC
>NZ_JBFUGN010000244.1:0-7268 GCF_056402895.1 Rhizobacter sp. P3_B12
GGCGCACACCATGCTCACTTCGCCGGATCTGTCCCGGTTGCGGGAGGCGCTCCAGACTGGAGCGGCCTGGCGGACTTTGCGCGATGAATTGGAGCCCGTCTTCGTCGAGACGGCGTTCGTGCATGCGCACGGCGGCCTGCGGAGCCCGCTCGTTGCGGGAACCCGTTCCTTCTTCGCCCGTTGGGGTGGCGCGTATCGGAGGGCATCGCGGGAACTCGCTGGCCTGCTGCGTGGACCGCTGCCGAAAACGGCGGCTGAGAGGGTCGCGCTTGTCGACAGGTTGAGTTCGGTGGCTGCTGCAAAGTCGACGTGGGAGGCGGATCGCGACCATGGCAGTCGCATCCTCGGCGACGCTTGGCGCGGCGAGAAAACGGACTTCGCGGGGCTGTTTGCGGTCGCACAGTGGTGCGAGAGACTTCGTGAGACCCGGATTGCCTCGGCACCCGACGCGATGCTGGCGTTGGCGGGACGCGCTGACGCCATGACCGCCATGCGCCAGGCGATGCTCCAGGCGGAGCCGGGTTGCAGGTCGGCGCTCCAGGCGGTGGTCGAGTTGCTTGACCTGGATCCGACCGTGCTGGGCGGCCGCGACGTGGAGAGTGCCGATCTTGGTGTCGTCGCGCGGCGCTTCAGCCAGATGGCCGAAGCAGCAAGCCGATACGGGTCGTGGGTGCAGATAGCGCACCTTCGAAAGTCATTCGAGACAGCCGGGATGGCAGCGCTCGCCGACAGGATGAACTCAGGCGATCTGGACGGTGCCTCCGCCGCCGTGGAACTGCAGTTTGCGCGGGCGGAGCGTCTCTGGAAGCTCGCGCTCGCAGACTCGCCAGCCCTCCGAGACATCGCCAGGGCAAGACGCCACGATCTTGTGGAGACCTTTTCAACGCTCGAACGCGAGCGCCTCGGCGAGAACGTGACGAGCATCCTCGCCGGGCATCTTGCCCAGGTGCCGCAAGGTGCACAGGGCGAGATGAAAGTCATCCGCGGAGAAATCGGCAAGAAGCGCGGCCACATGGGCCATCCGTCGCCTGTTCGAGCGAGCGGGCACTGCCGTGCAGCGGATCAAGCCGGTGCTCTTGATGAGTCCCATCTCGGTAGCGCAGTTCCTCCCGCCCGGCGCGCTCTCGTTCGACCTGCTCGTCATCGACGAGGCCTCGCAGGTTCGCCCGGAGGATGCCCTCGGCGCCATCGCTCGCGCGAGCCAGATCGTTGTCGTCGGCGACAAGAAGCAGCTGCCTCCGTCTTCCTTCTTCGACCGCGTGCTCGCGGACCAGGAAGACGAGCACGAGGGCGACGACGAGGATCTCGGGCCTGACCTGCTCGAGGGCGCGGCCAAGCTCGCGACGATGGAAAGCATCCTGACCTTGTGCGAAGCGCGTGGCCTCGGCTCGCGCATGCTGCGCTGGCACTACCGCTCACGCGATCCCTCGCTGATCGAGGTCTCGAATCGCGAGTTCTACGACAACGGGCTCGTCCTGCCTCCGTCGCCATTGCAGGAGGACGACGCTTACGGCCTTTGCTTCACGCGCGTGGCGGGTGTGTACGACAAGGGCGGAAAGCGCGACAACCGCAAGGAGGGCGAAGCGATCGTGGCCCGGGTGGCCGAGCACGCCCGCGCGCACCCGACGCTGTCCCTGGGCATCGTCACCTTTTCATTCACCCAACGGAACCTGATCACTGAACTGCTCGAACTGGCGCGGCGCGGTGATTCGACGCTCGACGCGTTCCTGCGGGAAGGTCAGTACGAAGACGTGTTCGTCAAGAACATCGAGAACGTGCAAGGTGATGAGCGCGACGTGATTCTGGTCAGCGTGGGATACGGTCCGACAACGGCAGGCGGCCGGCTTTCGAGCATGTCGTTCGGTCCGGTGAACGGAGAGGGCGGTGAGCGCCGCCTGAACGTGCTCTTCACCCGGGCGCGTATCCGATGCGAGATCTTCGCGTCGTTCGATCCGGGCGATATCGATGTAGGCCGGACGGCCCGAGAAGGCCCTCGCATCCTCAAACGCTTTCTGGAGTTTGCGAAGAATGGCCGCGTCGATGTCAGCGCCCCGACCGGCCTGTACACGGACACGCCGTTCGAGGAGGACGTGGCGGAGGTGATCCGGAGCTGCGGTTTCCTGGCCGACCCGCAGGTGGGCTCGGTGGGTTTTCGGATCGACATCGGCGTGCGACACGCCGACAAGCCATCGACCTACCTGCTCGCCGTGGAGTGTGACGGGGCGACGTATCACGGCGCCTTGTGGGCACGCGAGCGAGACAGGCTGCGCCAGGATGTGCTCGAGCATCTTGGCTGGCGCTTCCATCGGATCTGGAGCACGGACTGGTTCTATCACCGGCAAGCGGAGATCAAGCGGCTGCGCGCCGCTCTCGCGGCGGCGCGAGATGCGGCCGCGGGAGAGACCCGCATTGAGGGCGTCAACAGGAGCCGGCCGAAGCCAGTGGAGGATCTGGAGAGGGGGTCGGAGCCTATCGAGATTCCCGAAGTCGTCGAGCGCCAGATGCCGCCTTACCAACGCGCCGTGTTCCCCGTGGATGGCCGCCAGGAGCCCCATGAGGTCCGGCCATCGACGCTCGCCGACCTGGCGCAGCGGATCGTGACGGCCGAAGGTCCGCTCCATATCGAGGAAGTCGCACGGCGCATTGCGAGCAGCTATGGCAAGGAGCGGGCGGGTGCACGCATCCTTGAGGCGACACGTGCGGCGTTGGAGAGCGCACGGGCGAGACATGCCGAACTGCGCTCCGACGGCGTCTTCTGGTTCACGAGTGCCCAGGCGGAAGCGCCACCTGTTCGTGATCGGGCCGCAGAAAGCGGCGCAACCGTGAAGGCCGACTGCATCTCGCCCCTCGAGATCGATGCGGCCTTRCAGATGGCGCGTGATGACAACGGCGGAGGTGACGCCGCCGACCTGGTTCGAACGGCCGCGAGACTCATGGGATTCCGCCGTGTGGGTTCGGATCTGCAGGCCAGGATCATCAGTCGACTCGAGCGATCTTCGGGAATCACGGACCCACCGTGACGTTCCGCGCTCACGCGAACGGCGGCATCCGGTCGAGCAGCTTGTCGAGCGTGATCGGGTAGTCGCGCACGCGCACGCCGGTGGCGTTGCAGATCGCATTCGCGACCGCCGCGCCGACACCGCACAGCCCCAGTTCCCCGACGCCCTTGGCCTTCATCGGCGACGAGATCGGATCGGTTTCATCGAGGAAGATCACGTCCTGGTGGGGAATGTCGGCATGCACCGGCACCTCGTAGCCGGCCAGGTCGTGGTTGACGAAGAAGCCGCGGCGCTTGTCCACCGCGAGTTCCTCCATCAGCGCCGCACCCACGCCCATCGTCATCGCGCCGATGACCTGGCTGCGCGCCGAGACCGGGTTCAGGATGCGCCCGGCGGCGCACACCGCCAGCATCCGCCGCACCCGCGTCTCGGCCGTCGCCGCGTCGACGGCCACCTCGATGAAGTGCGCCGCAAACGTCGATTGCTGGTACTTCTTGTCCAGGTCGCCGTACTCGATGGCATCTTCAGCCGCGAGACCCTGCGGCCCCGCCGCCTCGCCCAGCGGTACGCTGCGGCCCGCCGTGCGCACGGTCCCGTCGACGAACACCGCATCGGCGGCCGGCACGCCGAGTTTCTTCGCCACCGCTTCGCGCAGCTTCACGCAGGCCGCATACACGCCGGCGGTCGAGTTGTTGCCACCCCACTGGCCACCGGAGCCGGCCGACACCGGGTGCAGCGAATCTCCGAGCCGCACCTGCACGCTGCCCAGTGGCACGCCCATCATCTCTGCCGCCGTCTGCGCAATGATGGTGTACGAGCCGGTGCCGATGTCGGTCATGTCGGTCTCCACGGTCACGATGCCGCGGTTGTCGATCCGCACCCGGGCGCCGGATTTCGTCAGCAGGTTGTTGCGGAAGCCGGCCGCCACGCCCAGGCCCATCAGCCAGCGGCCCTCGCGCCGCTGTGCGGGCTGTGCGCTGCGACGTTCCCAGCCGAAGCGCTCGGCCCCCAGGCGCAGGCATTGCACCAGTTGCCGCTGCGAATACGGGCGGCCGGGCTTCTCCGGGTCCACCTGCGTGTCGTTGGCGATGCGGAACGCCACCGGGTCCATGCCGAGCTTCTCGGCCATCTCGTCGATGGCGATCTCCAGGGCCATCAGCCCGGGCGCCTCGCCCGGGGCACGCATCGCATTGCCCTCCGGCAGGTCGAGCACCGCCAGGCGCGTGGTGGTGAGCCGGTTGGCTCCGGCATACAGCAAGCGCGTCTGGTTGACGGCCGTCTCCGCCTGGCCGCCGGGGAGGTCGCCCGACCAGCCCTCGTGCGCGATCGCGGTGATCCTGCCGTCGGGCAGCGCGCCGATGCGGATGCGCTGGATGGTGGCGGGACGGTGCGTGGTGTTGTTCATCATCAGCGGCCGCTGCAGCGCGACCTTCACCGGCCGGCGCACCGCACGCGCGCCGAGTGCGGCCAGCACCGCGTCGGCGCGCACGAAGAGCTTGCCGCCGAAGCCGCCGCCGATGAACGGCGACACCAGGCGCACGTTGTCCTTCGGGATCCCGAGCGTCTTCGCGAGATCACCGACGCTCCAGGCAATCATCTGGTTCGAGGTCCAGACGGTGAGCTTGTCGCCGCGCCACAGCGCGGTGGACGCATGCGGTTCCATCATCGCGTGCGACTGGTCCGGCGTGGTGTACGTGGCGTCGAGCTGCGCCGGCGCGGCGGCATAGGCGCCATCGAAGTCGCCGACCTTCGATTGCGCAGGCCCACCGAACGGCGTCGGCTTCGGCATGGGCGCCCCGGCCTTCTCTGCCGCCAGGTCGTACTTGCCTGCCGCCTGCGTGTAGCGGATGCGCACCAGCTGCGCGGCGGCACGCGCCTGCTCGAAGGTGCTCGCCACCACCAGCGCGACCGCCTGGTGGTAGTGGTCGATGTCCGGCCCGCCGAGCAGCCTGGCGGTGTTGAACGAGCCCTTGCCGAGCTTGCCGGCGTTGCGCGCCGTGACGATCGCCAGCACACCGGGCGCCGCGCGCGCGGCGCGCAGGTCCATCGACGCGATCCGCCCCTTGGCGATGCCGGCACCGACGACGTAGCCGTACACCGCATCGGGTGCCGCGTCGTGGCGCTCGTAGGCATAGGGGGCGGTGCCGGTCGTCTTCAACGGGCCGTCGATGCGTGGCGTCGGCTGTCCGACGACCTTGAGCTGGTCGATCGGGTTGGTGGTGGCGGGGGTGTCGAATTTCATGAGCCTTCCCTTGCCTTCCCTTGAATCAGGAGGTCTTGGCCTGCGCCAGCACCGCGGCGAGCGTGCGCTCTGCCAGCGGAACCTTGAACGCGTTGTCGTGCGTCGGCCTGGCGTCGGCCAGCAGCCGTGCGGCGGTGGCCTTGGCGCCCTGCGGCAGGGCGGCGTCGGCCGCGGCATCGCGCCAGGGCTTGTGGGCGACGCCGCCGAGCGCGATGCGGCCGGAGCCGTCGCGCTGGATCACCGCGGCCACCGAGACCAGCGCGAAGGCGTAGGACGCCCGGTCGCGCACCTTGCGGTACAGGTGCGTGCCGCCGAGGGGCGGCGGCAGCGTCACCGCGGTGATCAGCTCGTTGCGCTCCAGCGTGGTCTCGATGTGCGGCGTGTTGCCCGGCAGCCGGTGGAAGTCGGCGATCGGAATCACGCGCGTGCGCCCGTCGGGCCGCACGGTCTCGATGCCGGCGTCCAGCACCCGCATCGCCACCGCCATGTCGCTCGGGTGGGTGGCGATGCAGGCTTCGCTGCCGCCCACCACCGCAAGCGATCTGTTGAAGCCGCCGATCGCGCTGCAACCGCTGCCCGGCTGGCGCTTGTTGCAGGGCTGGTCGGTGTCGTAGAAGTACGGGCAGCGCGTGCGCTGCAGCAGGTTGCCGGCGGTGGTGGCGCGGTTGCGCAGCTGGCCCGATGCACCTGACAGCAAGGCGCGCGACAGCACGCCGTAGTCACGGCGCACGCGTTCGTCGGCGGCCAGTGCCGTGTTGCGCACCAGCGCGCCGATGCGCAGGCCGCCGTCGGTCGTTGGCTCGATCTTGTTCAGGCCGAGGCCGTTCACGTCGACCAGGTGCACCGGCGCCTCGATCTGCAGCTTCATCAGGTCGAGCAGGTTGGTGCCGCCGGCGATGAACTTCGCGCCGKGGTGGCGTTCGACGGCCGCTGCCGCCTCGGCCGGCGCGGTGGCGCGCTCATAGGTGAAGGGGTTCATGTGCGCACCCCCGCGACCTCGGAGATCGCCTCGACGATGTTGGAGTACGCGCCGCACCGGCAAATATTGCCGCTCATCCGTTCGCGCAGTTCCTCGGCCGACAACAGCGGCCGCTCGGACAGGCTGGCGCTCACGTGGCTCGGCACGCCGCGGCGCAGTTCGTCGAGCGCGCCGACCGCCGAGCAGATCTGCCCGGGCGTGCAGTAGCCGCATTGGTAGCCGTCGTGCTGGATGAAGGCGGCCTGCAGCGGGTGCAGCTGCGCGGGCGTGCCCAGCCCCTCGATCGTGGTGACCTTGGCGCCCTGGTGCATCACCGCCAGCGTCAGACACGAGTTGATGCGCTCGCCGTCGACCAGCACGGTGCAGGCGCCGCACTGGCCGTGGTCGCAGCCCTTCTTGGTGCCGGTCAGGTGCAGGTGCTCGCGCAGCGTGTCGAGCAGGCTGGTGCGGTTGTCCAGCGCCAGCGTGTGCGGCGTGCCGTTGACCTCGAGCGAGACGCTCGAGCTGGGCAGCGAGGCGGCCGGGTTCGCCTGGGGCGCGGATGCATCGGCGGCTGGCGTCCCGTGGACCGGTGCGCTCACCGCGGCCGCCGACGCGGCGCCCACGATCAGCACGTCGCGGCGTGAAATTGCGATCTCGTCAGAACTGCCCATCTCGTGGYCTCCTGCTGCGGTGGGTGGGTCGTTCGGAGATGCGGGCAAGCGGGATGCCCGGTGCACTCGTATGCCACCGGCATCAGCGACAACGGCTGGGTGGTGGGCACCTCGGCCACCGCACCCGGCAATGAAGACGAGAACCCTGCCGTGGGCAGCCCCCGCGCCTTCGTCTACCGGGCCGATGGCAGCATCGCGCCGCAGGCGCTCGCCACGCCCGGAACGCACAGATTCGGCAATGGCATCAACAACAGCGGGCAAGTGACTGGCTCGTATGTCACGGCGGCGGGCACGCAACGGGCCTTCGTGACGCAGGCGGGCGGCGCCGCGGTCGTGGAGCTCGGCACGCTGGGCGGCGCCAACGCCATCGGCCATGGCATCAACCAGTCCGGCAA
>NZ_JBFUGN010000245.1:0-7267 GCF_056402895.1 Rhizobacter sp. P3_B12
TCGCCGGTGTCGCGCGTGATCACCAGCACGCGGCCCGACGGGTAGGTGATGGTCATCAGGTCGCCGTGCGAGTAGGCGTACTTCACCGTCGTCTGAATCGGCGCCGTGTTCGCACCGGCTTTGGCGTTCACCGACTGCACGGCTTCGGTGATCCGGCCCCGTGGGTCGTACCTGAATCGGGCGAAACCGCTCGGGTGATCCACTCGGCTGAGCCGGCCGATGCTGTAGGTGTAGTCCGGGCCGGTGAGGTCCCAACTCCACGTGACGGTCTGGCTCGCTTGTCCGCTCTGGGTATAGACGAGGCTGGTGGGCCGATTCAGCTCGTCATAGGTGTAGGCCTGCGTCACACCACGACTGTCGGTGAGCGTCTTGAGGTTCCGTGCCGAGTCGTAGGTGATGTTCGTGATGCCGGTGTCCGGGCTGATCAGCTGCGTCGCATCGCCRAAACCRTTGCGCGGGTACTGCGTGACCAGGTTGCGYGGGTCGGTCACCTTGGTCGGSCGKCCTCCKCCGTCGTACTCGATYGCSGTCYTGCCRYTCTTCGGRTCGGTCAGCTCCTTCACGCGGTACTGCGCGTCGTAGCTCGCCTTGTTCTGCAGGTTCAGGCTGCTCGGGTCCTTCGTCACCTTGGTGGGATTGCCCTCAGCGTCGTATTCGTACGTCGCCACTGGCGTCGGTGACACCGGTGGAGGAGGAACTTGGGCCGTCGCTGCATGGGTCAGCAAGGCCGCWGCASCSGCGGCGRTCAGGTTGTGCTTCATCGTCTTCTTCATGTTCTCACTCCYTGCCGTTGCTCTGCTGCGCACGGCCCAGTACGTCCATCACCCGTGCCAGGCCACGCTTGAGCGCACCTGCCGGATCCTTCACGTGCTGGTCGGTCTGGTTGCCGGCGTTGTCGAGCACGTAGTCGATGCGGTTGGCCTTGTTGTCGTAGGCYGCMAYCYGCCGRTGYGCRTCGTCGTAGTCGAAGCCCACCCAKGTGCCGTTGTCGAAGATCACCTTCTTCAACTGACCCGCTGCGTCGTACGCRTACGTCGTCGTCTCGCCACCGACCGTGTTCGTCAGCARGCGCTGCCGCAGGTCATAGGTGTTCACCGTCACGATCCCCTGCGGGTCGGTGCTTTGCAGCACCTGGCCGTAGCGGTTGTAGCGGTCGAASGTSGTCACCTTGCCGAGYGAGGTGGTGATCGACTTGAGGTCACTGCTCTGGTGGTCGGCGTTCGTCTCGGCGTGGTACGCGAAGGTCGTCGTGTCGGTATCGGCGTCGTTCGCGGTCAGCACCCGGCCGGTCGCGTCATACGTCCACGTGCGCACCGTGTCGATGGCGCCCGGCTGCAGCGCTGCGCCGAACCCGAGGTGCCCGTCCGTATCGGTCGTCGACCGCACCACCTGCTTGCACAGTGCCGCTGTCGGCCGGCCATCGAGCAGCGTGGCCTCAGCCGGCGCGCAGCTCGCGATGGCGTTGCCGGCGAGCGGATCCGGCTGGCCGTTGTAGACGTTGATCGTGATCTGCCCGGGCTCGGCCACCTTGATGGGCAGGCTCCAGTCCGGGTGCCACTGCGTGCTGGTCTTCAGCGCACCAGTCGGCAGCGGGGCGTTCGCTGCTGTCACCGCCGCGCAGTCCTGGCCTTGGTCGACCCCGGTGACCGCCGCCAGCGCCAGGTTGCGCACCAGGTCGTTCAGGTAGCACTTGCGCTTGCCGTTGAAATCATCCCGGCTCGCGATGTTCCCGTTCGCGTCGTACGCCTGGCTGCGGCTGCTCTGCAGGCTGCCCGCCCCAGCCGGCTGGGTCTGCGAGCTGAAATAGTTCTTGCCGTTCAGGCTGAGCGCGCTCCAGGTCGTGGTTTGCCCGCTCGGCTCGGTCATCACCATGCCTTGCGGTGCGATCCAGTCATAGGTCCGCGCCACGAAGACACCGTCGCGCTGCTCCGTCGCCCGAATGCTCGGCGGCACGCCATAGCTCACCGCGTACTTGTCCACCCCGCCCGCATGCTCGGTGCTGATCGCACGGCCTTGCGCGTCGTAGCCGAAGGTGGCGTAGCGCAGGCCGCGCTCGTCGCTGACACCGGTCAACGCCCACGGCAGGTCCGCTCGCTCGTACAGCAAGGTCTTGCTCGTCCCGTCGCGCCAGGTGATGCTCGCCAGGTTGTTCTGCCCGTCGAAGCCCAGCGTCGTCACCTGCCCGTTCACATCGGTGATCGTGCTCAGCCGCGCGCTGCCCTCCGGCCCGGTGGTGTACACGAAGTCCAGGCGGTGCCCGCGGTTGTCGACCGCCTGGATCGGCAGGCCCGAGCCCGGTGCCACGCTCGTGGGGGTCGCGCCGCCGCTGTAGCTGAAGTCGATGCGCGTGCCGTCATGCCACGCCATCGTCTGCAGTGAACCCTGTCTCGTGTAGGTCTCCTGCACGTTCGTCATGCTGTCGGTGTAAACGAGGCCTCCACCGGGCAACGGGACGAACCGGTCCGCGTTGCCGGGCTCCGCGGTCGGCGGGCCGCCGGCCACGCTCGTGAACGTGCGCACGACGCCGTTGCCTCGATCCATCTGCGTCGGCTTCGGCAGCAACGGCGCCGTGCCCGCACTGACCGTCGTCGCGCCCATGCTGCGGCGCAGGTTGCCGAACCACAGCGGGCTGCCCAGCAGGCCGTAGCGCGGCCCCAGGCTGGTCCCCCCCGACGGCGGGGTTGCCCACACCACGGGGATCTTGCCGCTGCTGTCGTAGATGAACTGCAGCGTCGTGTTGCCGATCGCCAGCCCCGTGTCCACCACCTCGCGCTTCACGCCGCGCAGCGGCTGGATCGGGTTGCCCTTGCACACCTCGCACTCCGGCGGCGGCGGGCTCAGTGCATACGGCAGCGAGATCTCGTCGGGCTGGTCTTCGCACGACTGCGTTTTCTCGGACCACCATTGGTTGCCGCGGCAGTAGCACTGCGCGTCAGCCCCAAACCCCACATTGGCCGAGTTCCCGCTGCTGGAACAGACGCAGCCCGCCGCATACTGCAGAACCTCGTACGGGCCCGGCCCAGGGCAAGACCCTCGATCGTCGCCGGTCCACATGCCGTCCACATAGAACGACGACGACGAGCCGCCGATGGTGCCTGCCTCCACCGTCAGCCGCGGGTTCGGCCCGCTCACCCATTTCGCGTGGCAGTTCGGCGGCACCGAGTTGTTGAGGTCCGCTGCGTAGAGACCGGCCTCGACCAGCACCGCCGCCAGGTCCAGGCCTTTGCCGGTCGCGTCGCCCCAGACCTTCGCCGGCAACCCTCGGCCGGTGGGCGTCCAGCAGGCCGACACCGGGTGCCCGGACTTCGGGTTCCACCCCGGACCCGCCTGGGCCTGCACCGGCACTGACATTGCCCACAGCATCGCCCCTATCACCGCACTCGCCATCGCACACGCCCATGGCGCCGCCAGCGCCCGCAGGCGCTCCCATCTGCTCGACATTGCATTCCTCCGAATGACCTTGCGTACCTTGACTTGTCCGCCGTCGCACCCTCTTCGTGGGAGTGGATCGACTGCGGAGTGGGCGAATTACACCGGAACGAAATGACCGTGACAAGAACCTCTTGAGGTCAGCGAACAGTTGTTGACAATCTGCCGGGCCTCACGGCGCGAATTGTGGAGATCCATCGCAATTCGATGGCGAGGCTCGTTCGGATTCCGACAAGAAGAAGGCTTCAGCGCCCCGCCGAGCTGCTCTCCAGCGTGCGCATCAATTCCTCGCGCTCATCCTCATCGTCGACATGCTGCGCGAGCAGCCGGAAGAACTCGTCGCGCGATGACGCACGCGAGGCCGCGCGCGACACGATGATCCGTGCCACCGGCCCGACGTGCTGCGTCAGCGCCAGTTMGGCCACGCGCATCACCTGGTCGCCCAGCAGCGTGTCGTCGGCCGCACGCCGCCGCGCCACGACCGCGCCCCCGCCCGAACCGAGCGTGCCGAACGAACTGGCCCGCGAGCGCGTGCGCTGCAGGAATTGATCGCGTCCCGCCTCGGTGTCGATCTGCTCGGCCAGCGATTGCCGCAGCGACATCAGGTCGCTCGTCGAGCGCGCCGCGCGCTGCACCAGCACGCGCGCCAGCGGCCCGATCGACTGCGCCAGCTCCGACTCCAGCATCTGCAGCGTTTCTGAATGCCAGTGCGATGGCGTCGATGCCGCCGGCCGCGCCGGCTTCGGCTGCGTGTCCAGCGCAAAGGTGCCGCGCTGCCAGTCGCTCGCGCGCGGGTCGGGCAGCGTCGCCGCGCCCTGCAGCTCGATGAACGAGCTGCCCGCCTCCACCATCGCCGCGATCGGCGGCAGCCCGAGCGCCTGGCTCGCCTGCGCCATCAGCGCGTGCTTGAACTCCAGCGCCGTCGCGAAGCGGTCATCGGGCCGCTTGGCCATCGCGCGTGCGACCACCGGGTCGAACCACTGCGGCCGGTGGCTGCCATGCACCCGCGACGGCGGCAGCGGCTCGCTGCTCAGCGTCTGGAACATCACGTTCTCGTTGCTGCCGACAAAGGGCGGCCGCCCCGCCAGCAGCATGTAGAGCAGCACGCCGGCCGCGAAGATGTCGACGCGCCGGTCGACCTGCTCGCCGGCGTATTGCTCCGGCGCCATGTGGCCGGGCGTGCCGATCGTCGAGCTGACCTGCGACAAGCCCATCGTCGCGATGCGCGCAATGCCGAAGTCGACGATCTTCAGCCGCCCGTCGTTGGTCCACAGCAAATTGGCCGGCTTGATGTCGCGGTGCCACACGCCCTGTTCGTGCGCATAGTGCAGGCCGTCGAGCAGCTGCGCCATCAGGCCGACGATGTCGGCATCGTCGAAGCGCGTGCCGCGGCGCAGCGGCTCCTTCAACGTGGAGCCCTGCACGTACTCCATCACGATGTACGGCTCGGACTCGTGCTCACCGTAATCGTGCACCGCGACGATGTTGTGGTGCATCAGGCGGGCCGCAGCCTGCGCCTCGTTGCGAAAGCGCGCGAGCAGTGCACCGCCGCCGCCCTGCTCCACCAGCGGGCGGCGCAGGGTCTTGATCGCGACGGTGCGGCGCAGCACCGTGTCGGTGGCCTTGTAGACCACGCCCATGGCGCCTTCACCGATCACCTGGTTGATCGCGTACTTGGAGAGCTGGGTCGGAGGGTTCATGTGTGAACGCGAAGCCATGCAAGGCTACACGACAAAAGCAGCACTCGCGTGTCCGTTCTCGCAATTGCTTTCACCTCGGTTCTTACCTCGCTTTCATCGGGCTTACACGCTGCGCGAACGTTCGTTCGAAACCGCTTTCAAAAAATGGGCCTGCCAGGCCTTCGCGGCACCGTCCGCGGCTTCGCATCCGGCCCCTTCCGGCCTCGGTGCGCCGCCCACACTTGCATCCATGCAGTCGACGCCGAGACCCGGCACAGACAGCCAACGAAACCGGACACAAGCCGTGCGATTCCTGACCACCCTGATTGCCGCCGCCGCACTCGCCGCCCTGCAGCCCGCCGCTGCCGCCGACGCGACGCCTTTCTCGGGCAAGCGCTTCGTCTACCGCGCCGACGGCAAGAAGCTGCCCGACGTGCTGCAGGACTTCGCCGCCAGCCAGGGCATCCCGGTGGTCGTCGACTCCGGTGTCGACGGCTCGGTGAACGCGAACTTCAACACCCGCCCCGAAGACTTCCTGAACGCGATGACCCGCACCTACGGCGTCATCTGGTACTTCGACGGCACGACGCTCTTCGTCTACCCGTCCCGTGCGATGCAGAGCCGGGTGTTCCGCATGCGGGGCTACGACCGCCAGCAGGTGCGTTCGATGCTCGGCTCGCTGGGCCTGGGCGATGCGCGCTTCCCGCTCAAGTTCGACGACCGCCAGCAGACGCTGCTGGCCTACGGCCCGCCGCGCCACATCGAGCTCGTCTCGACGGTGCTCGAGCAGCTGGAGCGCGACGGCCACGACCGCGTCGGCAAATCGATCCAGGTGTTCCCGCTGCGCTTCGCGACGGCCGGCGACCGCGTGTTCGGCAACGCCAAGGTGCCGGGCCTGGCCAGCACGCTGAACAGCCTGTTCTCGAACAACGGCGGCGGCAGCGGCGCCAATGGCGGCAACCAGGCCCTGAAGGGGGCCGTCAACGGACTGGTCGGCCGCGCCGACAAGGCCCGCGCCGCCCAGGCCACCTACGGCCTGAAGCTGCCCGAGACCGGCGGCGGCAGCAACGCGAACAAGCGCGACGACGAGGTGCGCGCCAACCAGCTGGGCAGCAGCGATGCGCTGACGCCCGCCGAGGCCGAGCGCCCGTTCTTCCAGGCCGAGGAAGCGACCAACGCGATCATCGTGCGCGGCCTGCCCGACCGGATGCGCGAATACGAGACGCTGATCCGCCAGCTCGACATCGCCCAGGACCTGGTCGAGATCGAGGCCTCGATCATCGACGTGAGCAGCGATGCCTTCGAATCGCTCGGCGTCGACTGGACCTTCACGAAAGACGGCGTGACCCGCCTGACCGTGTCGCCCGGCTCCCCCGGCGGGCAGCCCGGTACCGCCGGCAGCAGCACGCTGGCCGGCAGCAACGTCACCACGCTGGTCGGCAACGCCGGCAAGCAACTGCTGGCCCGCATCCGCGCCCTCGAAGGCACCGGCAAGGCCAACATCCTGGCGCGCCCCAAGGTGCTGGGTGCCGTGAACCGCACCGCGACCATGACCGACAAGCGCGTCGCCTCGGTGCGCGTGGCCGGCAACCTGGACGCCAACCTCTTCACCATCGAGGCCGGCACCACGCTGCAGGTGACGCCGCAGATCGTCACCTACGCCGACCACCGCGAGGTGCGGCTGTCGCTGTCGATCCAGGACGGCAACTTCGAAGGCACGGTCGTCGACTCGGTGCCGGTGATCAAGCAGACCGAGATCAGCACCGAGGCCACGGTGCGCGAAGGCGAGAGCCTGCTGATCGGCGGCATCTCGATCGAATCGAACAGCAAGGGCCGCAGCGGCCTGCCGGGGCTCTCGCGCATCCCGCTGCTCGGCGCGGCGTTCCGCCATGACGAGAACACGAGCTTCCGCAGCGAACGGCTGTTCCTGCTGACGCCGAAGGTGATCGGGGTCGGCCGCGCGGCGGCGACGCCGACCGTCCCGACACCGGCCCCCTCGCCTGTCCCCGCCCCCACACCGGCGCCGGCGCCCGCGCCCGAATTCCCCGCACCGCTGGCGCCGCCGCCGTCGTCCTCGTCGACGCCGCGCACCGGCAGCACGCAGCGCGGCTTCGCAGGCCCGACCGCCGTCGCCGCGCTGACGACCTACGGCGCGCTGT
>NZ_JBFUGN010000246.1:0-7254 GCF_056402895.1 Rhizobacter sp. P3_B12
CGCTCCATCTCGCCCAGGAACTTCTCGCGCCTCGTCTGGCGCTTCTTGCCCGCGTACTCCAGGCTCGCAAAGCTCGTCTGTTTCATGCAACCATCCTCGCTGTCCACGCCTCGTTCGGCCATCGAGATCTGCCCGAATAAATCAGCGGTTCCCTAGAGACTTGAGCGTGCGCAGCAGCGGGTCCAATTCCCTGAGCGGCCTCATGTTCGGAGGTAGAGTGTGTCGGTGCGCCCAGAGCTTCAGAATGAGTTCAACGCATTCAGCTACGGCGGCATCTCKCGTCGCCCCGCCGGGCGCCCGTTCTGCGGCGGCGATCTTCTCAGCGACTAAGTGCGCCATCCACTGAGCCACGACATCGTCACCAAGCATCAAGCCGGCAACGATCCGCCTGCCGAGCTCGATGACTGCCTTAGAGCGAGCGATTGATTCCATCGTTGCCGATCAAGTAGTAGCGGTAATAGGGCCAGTTGTAGAAAGAGTATTCGTCATCGCCGGCCTGGTCTTTCGGCGGCTTGCGACGGACACTGACGCGTACGATCAGGCAGTCGGACCGACCATCCAGTAGTGCGCAAGTGAACTTGTCGTCGGCGCTTAGCCGATTGCCAGTAAGGGCGTCACGCTCTTCTCCGTAGCCGACGCTGCGTGACCAGGTTTCGCTCCTCATCGTGCCGCCTGATGAAAGCGTCCAAGACCTCGCGTCTGGATCCGTCGTCGGCTTCAAGGCGTCAAGGATCGTCGGACAAGGTCGCGGACCCGGGCTGGCTAGCTTGCCGGCCCAAGGGTCGTATTCGTCAAGGCGCAGTGAGTCGCTACCCGCCGTGACCCATCCGAAGAGCCGCATCTCCGGGTCACCAGAATCCCCTCGGTTGCCGATGTGGTCCGCGTCAGGCAGGTAGATGCTTCCTGGGTCAGGACTGGTCTGCAAGGCTGCCAGGAGAGCCTCTGCGTGACGGGAAGGAACAAGCACCGACGCTACTGACACGCTCTCACCATTGGCTGCATCGGTAGTCGTCCAATGCCCCCAAAGGACTTTCATGCCATCGTCTGTCGTCAACTGATCGTCCAGGTACTGTCTAGTCACCTCCCAGCACCATGAGGCATTTGATCGAGCTCCGCTCGTCGCGCCGGAGATACGGATCTCGGGGTCGCGCCGGTCAGCGAGCCACCGGTCGTCAGCGCGAGTCAACAACTGTTCCTTCAACCAGTCGTCAAAAGGGTTGTCCTCTTCTTCGGCGCGGCGGCGTATCGGCTTGGTCTTTAGAAGCAACCCAGCCACCAGCATCATGGCGTGATAGGACTGGTAGACGACTATGTCCTCTGTTTCGGGCATGGTGCCATGCGAGTGCGATGTTTCTCGTCCTCGATAAAGTCCGCGCTTATAGCGCTGATCATCGACATGCCTGTGAGGTCCCAGCGACATGCGCCCGCGCAAGGCTGACCGAGCTCGCCGCTCGATGGATTTCTCGTTCAGACCGAAGATACGGCCCAAGGGTGCGAACCAATATGGGCCAATGTCGATGCCGAAGTAGTACCTCTCGTCGTCATACGCTGGATCCGCATCTGAAGCGACGTCGTCAATGACGTCCCAGTCGCCTCTCGCGCACGTCTCAATGGAGAGCTCGGAGCGGTTTGCATCGTTCACGACAGCCAACAGATCCGTCGGCAATGCGCTTATCGCGTGGAGGCGTTTCAGTGCGTCTGACGCGAAATGCCGAATGACGACGTGTTGCTCCTTCGCGGCGGCGGCCAGAAAGGCAAGAAACGGGGTGACGGCGTTGGGTGCATCCATCGCGCCCCGTGCCAAGGCAAGACAGAGCCATTGGCGCGCGTGCCACTCGTAGAAAGTAAGCCCGCGGTCAACGAATGGCGTTGGGTCAGCAATGGTCGCGCGAGCCGCAAGCGCAGACAGCAGGGATGTCCATTCGAGTTGGAGGCAGTTGCGGATGCAATGGGTGTGTTCCCAGCGCTCCGCGGTGGAGGGCCGCGCTAGACCCGCCCAGAGGTAGCCGGCCAAGGCCTCCTCGCATGAGGATGAAGGTGCCAGCGCGTCGTCCCACGGTCCGTCACCGTCATTTGCCTCCAGAACGTCTTCCAGCAGGTCAAAGCCGAAGTTCAGGACCTCATCGKCCTCGTCGGAGTTCAAGTGCAACGCGAGCGGGTCAACCAAGTGGAATAGGTCGTTTGCACCCAGCGTATCGAGCCGCGAGAGGTACCCTTTGATCCGAGCGGCCGCGACTTCCCTTTCCGTCACGAGGCCCGCTTCGTAGAGTGCATCGAAAGGACCTCCACCCCCCCAGCCCCGGCGTCCAACGCGGTTGGGTTCACTGGTAGCAAGCGCGAGGACTGCTTTCCTCAGCTCATTGCGAACGGACTGAAGCCTCTTGCTGGGCTCCGACAGGTTCCGGGCCACGTCGATGAAGTGGTACAGGTCGAACCCGTCATCAGAAAGGATTGCGCGAAGGTACCCATCGATCTGCGACAAGGTCGCACGCTGGCACCCTTGTTTGTAGAACTCCCCAACGTACGTGCGATGGCCATACTTCTTGAGATTCCGTCGGGCCGCGTGGACAGCAACTGTGTCGCAAAGATCCAAACCGCTGAAGATTGCATCCCAGTCAGGTTTTTCGATGTCGTCGTGGAGTGCTTCCCAGGGCGCGGGAGCCTTCGTCGCCGCTTCAATGGACTCATTGGCTTCTGATGCCCGAAGCAGGCGCTCCAGGTCTGGAAGTACAACGTCGAGTGAGTCGGCCAGAGTCTCAAGCTGGCGCCAGGTCGACGCGTCGGTGAGATGGATGCGAATGAACCGATAGGCAGTCTGAAGAATCAACGTCTTTCGATCGGCGTTTGGCTCTGCATCGATGGCAGCCTTGGCGTCGTCGACGCGCTTCCATCCTCTCACGGTGCCGCTCAGCGCAATGGGGGCCCCCCTCGGAAGGTGCCCGGTGGCGACCAGCCTGTAGATCGCCATCGGGAAAAGATCGCCGGCAAACCCAAACGCTCTAYCTCGCCACCGACTCAGGATCGCCAGGCTGGATGATGGGCACAGACCGACCAGGACTTCAACGAGTCGATCCCAATCCATGTACTTGTCCCGAGCCATGTGCTCGTAGGTGAGCTCCGCTATCCGCGCCAATCGATAGGCGGTCCGAGACCTCGGTTTGTCTAGGCGGTTTGCTGCATCAGCGAGATCGAGAAACGTCGTCCACCGCGACAGGTGCTCTTCTCCAATCTTGCTCGCGATGTCGATTGCCTGGTTGAAGTAAGCGGCCGATTCCGACTTGTTGACGCAAAAGATTGCGCGCGCCAACTCCTGCAGATCGTCGACGCGCATCTCCGCATCGTTGCGCGACACGGACAACTGGGCGAAAGCCCTGGTGCTGAGCTCCAGAGACAGGTCGGCCAGGCCGTTTGTCCGCGCGGCGACACGACACATCGCAGTGAGGCTAGTCGAGTGGATTCGGTCTTGCTCATCGACCCATTTCAGGAGCGCCTCGGCCTGAGCTGGTTGAGCAGCCCCCGCGTCGCGCAGAATCTGCGTCCATTCGACAGCAGCAATCATCTCGAGATTGAAATTTCGCTGGTAGTCCCTTGATGAAGCCGATTTCGTCTGCCTCAGAGCGGATTCAATTTGCTGATTGAGATCGGCAGGCAGGCGGCGACACGCAATCTCGGCGGCCAAGACGAACCAGGCGAGGACGCCTCCAGTTGCGAGTTCGAGCAGAGTTGCTTCCCGCCCTTTGCTTTGAGATCGCGCTGGCTCGAACTCTTGGCGTACTTCTTTCGATGCGAGGTCGATCAGCGCAATTCGCTGACCGCGCAGCGCCGCCTCCAGCGCGTATGCCCTGACGAGCTTCACGCGTTCGGAGTCGAAATCGTGGAGCTGGCTGGGCGGATCTGCCGGCAAGTAGCGCCGGAGCACCGCAGCCCAAGTCGCATCGTCGCGCGGTAAGCGTCGCAGCGCTTGTGTGATCGCAGACCTGACAGCATCCAGCACGTCGCTGCCCAGCTTCCAAGAGAGATCCTCGTCTGGCAGCTTGACCTTGGGGGTCGTCAAGATATCCATCAGACGGCGCAACGGCTCTTCCGGTAACAGATGGGCGACTCGTGTTGCTTCCGCAGCGAGGCCCAGCAACATCCAAACGTCCCCGTCGGCGTGCTCGGCAAGCTCATCCAGCCGCTTGTAGTCGCCGAGATCCGCCAGTCGGGCGGCAACGAGTTTCGTGGTGTTTAAGACGGTCGTTCTCGGACGCCATCCCTTGAGGAATCTCGCGGACTCAGCGGGGCCTCGCAGCCTCAAAAGGCCGATCGCGAGTTCAGCGCGATCGGCGTCGTCGATCGCGTTATCTCTGCGGCGCTTGCGAGGCTGTTTGCTCCAAACGACCAACCACTCCCAGGCCATGCGCAATCTGCTCGTAGCCTCGGGAATGAGGTCGTCGCTGCCGGAAAGCAGCACCGCCTCGTATGCATGATGTGAGCCAAGAAATCCGCCGCCGAACGTGCGTCTAGAGACAAGCTCCTCGATGCGATCCGCAGCCAGCAGGGCGCTGGCAAGATCCGTGTTCTGCTGTATGAGGGCATTCTGGCGAGCTTCGCCAGCCACTTCTCCTCCGACCCTCAGCGCGAGCTTGGCAGCAGCCACATGGCGCCCTTGCTGTAAACAAGCTCTGAGGGCGAACATCAGGCGTTGAAGTTCTACGTCTCGTCGTTCTAAAGGGTTGAGCTCGGGCAGGCTTTCATTCGAGAGTGCGAGTGCGATCAGTTCGTCCATCCGGCCCGCGGACAGCAACAATTGAGGCAGCGCCGCCGCAACGTACGAACTGCTTGCCGCGAGGGGCTTCAGCTTTGCGAGGAATGCATCGAGTGCGGCCGCATCGGGCTTGAACGTCTCGTTGAACCAGGTTTCCGCCGGTTCGTCCAAGAAGTGCAGGCCCGCGTCCTTGACGAACAGTGGGCGCCCAAACTCAGTCGCGAACGTTCGCACTGCGCTCTCGGGCACCCCGGCGATCTGGGCCAAGATGGAAATCGGTACCAGGGGACGCAGTACCGCAAGACCCCTGCAGATGAGGTCGATCTGACTCGCTTCTGTCGGGCCCGACTCGGCTTTCAACCTGTCGACAGCCTTGGTCAGCAGGCCTCCGATTGCGCGCTGAACTGTCGTTGGCGTTGGCCCGAGTGCCATGAGCATGTCGCCGATGGGCGGGACACCTTCCATAGCCAAGGCCTGAACCCGGGGGTTGTCACTGCTGAGATAGGCGAACTCCGCGGTCTCGGCGTCTGTTGCGTCTGGGTAGGTGAGCCGTAGATGCGTGGCGCTCTCCGTCTTAGAGAATGACTCCAGCTTGATCACAAGAGTGTCGAGTGGAGCCCCCAGATGCTCTCGACGGTGGGATCGACACGTGAAAGCCAATCGCACCCCGTCGGGCATGTCAGCGTTGATCAGGTCATATACAAAGGCGCGCTCACCAATCTCATGTGCGGCCATGTATGCGTTGTCAGCTGCATCGATGATGATGCAAAGGCTCGCTTGGGGAGTACGAGCCCGTAGAAGATCGAGCGCTTGCTTGAGCCGTGATACGAAGGCTCGCATGAACGCTTTGGGATCGGCGCCCGTGGACGGAATCAACGGAAGGCAAAGCTGCTGGGCTGCAAGTTCATTCGCGATCTGGACGAGAGCGTCGCGATACCGATGGCGGTACTTCAAGGCCTGGCGGTACGTCCCGTCACCAAAGCAGTCGTACAGCACTGCGACCGACCCCTCGGGCATGGCGCGGGCCAGACGTGCCGACAGAGTTGACTTGCCCACGCCACCGTCTGCATGGATGACCACGGGGCGTTGCGCGGCAAGCAACGCCGTCAGTATGTCCGCCTGCTGCGCCCGCGGGAGCACCTGTTTTGGCTCGGAGATTAATGAGGGCGCAGGCAGGAGATCGATCTCAGTCACTTGCAAGACGCGAAGCACGTCGTAGAGCCGGATCGAACGGTCCTTCGCCCCCTCGTCTGCGGCTTTGCGAGTGACCAACTCCTTCAGTTGCAGGGGGGCGTCAGCGTCTGGCTCCGACATGTACGCGCTAAGATCCTGGCTCAGCAGATTGCGCTGCTCCCACAGATCGGGCTCGCCGGCTTCTACCGAAAAGGCTTTAAAGAAGCGCTGCACATTGCCGCCTGCCGGCTTCGCATAACGCATCAGCAGGCGGGCAGTTGCACCGTGGCGCGGTGCCTTAACGCCCGCGGCGATGTCGGCCAAGGCTTCAAGAACGCCTTCGTCGATTGGTCTGTTGGTCAGAAAGCTGAATCTCACCCTCTCGGCCAAGACGTCGATTCCGAGCGTGTTCTCCAAGTCCTTGAAGCGTTTGGCGAAACCGGCCATGGTCTTGGCCAGACCGCTCGCTGTCCACGACTGGTGCGCCTGTTTGGATGAATGCTTGAGCTGTACATAACGGATGGCCTTGGCCTCAGTCAGCTCCTCGCTTCCGTAGTAAAGGCCGACGTCAATGACCTCATCGCCAGCGTCCGTCGAGGCATCACCTTCGGCCAGCGATGCCCCTTCAATCGACACCGCCACAAGACCGTCTTTCCCGGCAAGAAGCCCGAGGCATTGCCGAGCAGCCCACTGATAGTGGAACTGGTCTCCGCTTCTAGAAGGGCCTACAGAACCTAGTGTCGCCATGTGTTTTGACGCTCCCTGCAATGTTTGTCTTTCCGCGAAGCATACTTTTGGCGCCGGCGTACCACTTACGCTAGTTTGCCCTCTCCGCTGGGGCGATGACCGCAGCGAGTACAAGACCGTGCCGTCAGAGTCAGAAGTTGAGTGGCTGCAACCGCAGCGTGGCCGCGAAGAATGTCTGCGGGGCAACGGACTGCTCGGGGTCGTTCGCGCGGATTCTGGCCAGAGAGAAGCAGTCCAGCGAGTAGGATGGGTCTTCGCCGTCGCGCAAACCGGTCCGAACGTCCTTCGTCGAGCGAGAGCAGCGCGCGCATCGGGATTGCGCTGCGCAAGACATCGCGCAGCGGCTTCGCGTCAAGCCGGCGAAGCTCGACGACATCGAACAGGACGGCAACGCGTTGCCGTAGATCAGGTCAGTGCCATACGCCTTCCGCCTAGGGAACCGCTGATTTATTCGGGCAGATCTCGATGGCCGAACGAGGYGTGGACAGCGAGGATGGTTGCATGAAACAGACGAGCTTTGCGAGCCTGGAGTACGCGGGCAAGAAGCGCCAGACGAGGCGCGAGAAGTTCCTGGGCGAGATGGAGCG
>NZ_JBFUGN010000247.1:0-7243 GCF_056402895.1 Rhizobacter sp. P3_B12
CCTGTATTGATCGGCCATCCGAACTCGGCCGGCCTGCTGCGGCTTGAGAGCTTCCTGCACAGCAACGGCGAGCCGTTCCGGGTCATCGATGCACGCGACGACGACCGCGCGGCGGCGCTGATCGAGCAGTACGGCGCCGCCCCCGGCGAGCCGGTGGTCGTGTGCCCGGACGGTGCCGTGCTGGTGAACCCGACCGAAGCAACCCTGGCCCGATGCATCGGCATGGTTGACAGCGCCGAGCGCGAAGAGATCTTCGACGTGGCGATCGTCGGCGCCGGCCCGGCCGGGCTGTCGACGGCCGTCTACGCCGCCTCCGAAGGCCTGCGCGTCGTCGTACTGGACCGGCGCGCCTATGGCGGGCAGGCCGGTGCCAGCGCGCGCATCGAGAACTATCTCGGGTTTCCGACCGGCATTTCCGGCGCCGCACTGACCGGGCGCGCCAGCGTGCAGGCCGAGAAGTTCGGCGCCGAACTGCTGATCCCGGCCGAGGTGCGGTCGCTGGACTGCGCTCGTGCAGGGCCGGAGCGTGAACTCCGGCTGCACCTCGCCGATGGCCGGCGCCTGCGTGCGCGCACGGTCGTCATCGCCAGCGGCGCGCGCTACCGCCGCCTAGAGGTGGATCGACTGTCCGATTTCGAAGGCCGCGGCATCTGGTACTGGGCCTCGGCACTCGAGGCCACACTGTGTGCGCAAACCGAAGTCGTGGTCGTGGGGGGCGGCAATTCGGCGGGCCAGGCCGCCGTCTTCCTGTCACAGCACGCCTCGAAGGTGCACGTGCTGATGCGCGGACCGAGCCTGCGGGCCACCATGTCGCGCTACCTGATCGATCGCATCGGTGCGGCGCCCAACATCGAACTGCGCCCCCACACCGAGATCGTCGAGTTGCATGGCGAGCCGATGAGCGGGCTGGAAGGGGTGACCTGGACCAACCGCCGGGCGGCATCGCAGGAGCATCGCCCGCTGCGCAACGTCTTCCTGTTCGTCGGGGCCGAGCCCGAGACGCACTGGCTTGGCGGGTGCAGCGTCGGCGTCAATCCGCAAGGCTTCGTGCTGACGGGGGCCGGCGTCGAGGTCGATCCCTCGGGCTGGAAGGCCGCGCCGCTGGAAACCAGCGTGCCGGGGGTGTTCGCCGTCGGCGACGTGCGCTCCGGCTCGGTCAAGCGCGTGGGTGGCGCCATCGGCGAGGGCGCTGCGGCGGTCGCACAGATCCACCACCACCTCGCAGGGTTGCCGGCGTAGCGTTGACTCTTTCGCGTGACGCTCGACTTCGTTATCCCGCCGAGCTGCGTCCAGACGGGTTGGTTCTTCGTCGTTTGCGTGGCCGGTGCCGGCGCGCTGATCTGGTGCGTCGCATGGCTCCGCGTGCGCCAGGTCGCCGCGAGAATGCGCCTCCTTCATGAGCAACGCATGGCCGAGCGAGATCACATGGCGCACGAACTCCATGACACCCTGGTGCAAAGCACCCAGGGTCTGATCCTGCGCTTCCAGGCGGCGACCGATCGGATGGCCTCGGACGACCCGGCGCGGGCTGCACTCGCCCAGGTGCTGGACCGCGCCGAAGACGTGCTGAGGCAACAACTCGATCGCCTGTTCGACCCGCGCGAGCCGCCGCGTTCACACGATCGAGTGAACGGCGGGTAAAACGAATGGGGGTTCTGCCGCGGCGATGGAGGGCCTATCGTTCAATCCCCCGCGCCCCAAGGAGCCACGCATGGCCTGCACGAACCGCATCAGTTCCGTGATCACTGAACCGACCGGGCGGGCTGCACGTTCCTTCGCGTTCGGACCTTTCGTGCTCATTCCCCAACGCCAGCTGCTGCTGCAGGGCGACGCACCGGTCCGCCTCGGGGGTCGTGCGCTGGACATCCTCACGGCGCTGGTCGAGCGCCCGGGTGAACTGGTCGGCAAGCGCGAGCTGATGGCGCGTGCCTGGCCGGACGTCGTCGTCGACGAGGGCAACCTGAAGGTCAACATGGCCGCCCTGCGGCGCGCGATCGGCGACGGCGTGGGCATGGCCACGTACATCGCGACGGTGACCGGCCGCGGCTACCGGTTCGTCGCCCCCGTCCAGGCCAACGGAGCACCCGGCTTCATGCCGGCCCCCGCGGCGACGGAGCGGCGCAGCCACAACCTGCCGACCGCCACGACGCGCATCTTCGGCCGGGCGGAGGCGATCGATGCCATCCGGCTCGAACTCGAAGGATCGCGTCTCGTCTCCATCGTCGGCGCTGGCGGCATCGGCAAGACCACAGTGGCGCTCGCCGTGGCCGAACAGGTGCTCGGATCGTTCAGCGACGGCGTCTGGCTGATCGACCTGGCGATGCTCAAGGACCCGGCCCTGGCACCCCACGCCATCGCGACGGCGATCGGCCTGACCGCGCATTCCGAGAGCATGCTGATCCCGCTCTGCGAGTACCTGCGCGACCGTTCGATGCTGCTCGTGATCGACAACTGCGAGCACATCATCGACATCGCCGCCTCCTGTGTCGACCGGATCATCGCAACGGCGGCCGGCGTGAGGATCCTCGTCACGAGCCGCGAGCCGCTGCTGGTGAAGGGAGAACGGGTGCGCAGGCTGCCCGGGCTCGGTGCGCCCCTTCCCTCATCCCGGTTGAATGCCGACGAAGCGCTCACGTTTCCCGCCATCCAGCTCTTCGTGGACCGCGCCACCGACAGGCTAGAGTCGTTCCGGCTCAATGATGCCGATGCGCCCATCGTCGCGGAGATCTGCCGCCGTCTCGACGGGCTCGCACTCGCTATTGAGTTCGCCGCGACGCGCATCGATGCGTTCAGCGTGCGCGATCTGCTGCAGCAGCTAGACGACCGGTTCCGCCTGCTGATCGGGCGCCGGGCGGGACCGGAGCGACACCGCACGCTGACGGCTACGCTCGATTGGAGCTACGGCCTACTGCCGCCCCGCGAGGCCGCGGTGCTGCGCTCCGTGTCCGTGTTCGCGGGCGTGTTCGACGTCGCCGGGGCTGCGGCTGTGGCAGACCGCGTTCCCGCGGAAGCGGCAGACATCCTGGGGCAGCTAGCCGCGAAGTCGCTGCTGGCCACGGACCTCGATGCCGATGGCATCGCCTACCGCCTGCTCGAGACCACGCGAACCTATGCCCTCGAACGCCTACGAGCCGGCGACGAGGATCCGGTGGTCCGCCAACGCCACGCGGAACACCTTTGCGCGACGCTCGAGCGCGCGGCCGGCGAGTGGACCCGGCGCCCGGCCACCGAATGGGGTCGTGCCTATGGGCGCGTCATTGACGACCTGCGCGCTGCACTGGCTTGGACCGGTCGCGATGCGGCGAATCGATCGCTACGGATCCGGCTGACGGTCGCCGGGCTGCTGCTGTGGAATCATTTCTCGCTGACCGAGGAGAGCGGCGTCCATGTGTCGCAGGCGGTCGACGAACTCGAGGCCGCGGACCTCGCCGGAACGGCTTTCGAGATGAAGCTCAAGCTGTGGCTCGGCAGCGCCACCGTGTTCACACGCGGGCTCAAGCCCCGGGCGATGACAGCCTTGCGCCGCGCGCTGGAGATCGCGGTGCGGATTGGCGACACCGACTACCACCTTCGCTGCCTCATGATGATCGGCATCTACGAGCTGTTCACGGGCGAGCACGCTGCAGCGCTGCGCACGCTCGACGACTTCGGAGCGGTCGCCGCGAAGAACGATCCGTCCATCCTGCCCGAGGCCGATGTGCACACCGCCATCGCCGAGCTCTTTCTCGGACGCCTGCACGCCGCCGGGCGGCGGCTCGAAGTCCTCCACGCGCGCGACCAGCGCTATTTCGGCTCATACGCCATCCGGTACCTCTCCGATCCCATCGTTCTCGCGGGTGGGGTGCTGGGGCAGGTGCTGTGGCTGACGGGCCGCGCCGACACGGCCGTGCGCACGGCACAAGCCGCGCTGGAAAGCGCACGCGGGCTCGGGCATCACCTCTCGCTCAACAACTTGCTGTCGTACATCTGCCCGGTCCTCTACTGGAGCGGGCACGTCGACGCCTGTGATCGCCATGTCGCGATGCTGGAAGAGCACGTCACGCGACATGGCCTCGCCGCCCGGCGCCCGGTCGCTAGCTTCTACCGCGCCGCGCTGGCACACACGCGGGGCGACACTTCGTGCGACGCGGTGGCGGCTCTGCAGCAGGCCGTCGAGGAGTTCCGCAGCATCAACCACCTGGCGCGGATGCCGTACTACCTCAGCGTCCTGGCGGACGCGCTCGTGCGTCACGCCCGTCTCGGCGAAGCCGAATCGACGATCCGCAACGCACTCAACATCGCGCATGCGCACGACGAGGGCTGGTGCCTGCCCGAGGTCCTTCGCGTCCAGGCGTCCCTCCGCGTGGCCCAGGGGCGCAACCGCGACGCGGAAGTCCTGCTCGGCCAGTCGATGGCGTCTGCCCGCAAGGTCGGCGCGCTGTCATGGCGGTTGCGCGCAGCTACCGACCTCGCAGGGCTCTGGTGCACCGGGTCGAGAACGGACGACGCACGCCGGATGCTTTCGCCCATCGTCGACGAATTTACCGAAGGGTTCTCGACGCATGACCTGAGGGCAGCGGCCCGCCTGCTGGCTGAGTGCCGCTGCCCCGCCATCACTTGCCCGCCTTGACGTTGCGCTGCAGGAACGAGCGCATCAGCCGGCCGACGGTCTCGCTGTCCTCCTCGAGCGCGAAGTGCCCGGTGTCCAGCAGGTGCAGCTCGGCCTTCGGAAGGTCGCGAAGGTAGGGGTGCGCGCCGGCAGGCGGGAAGATCTTGTCGTTCTTGCCCCAGACGATCAGCATCGGCGGCTGGTGCKTGCGGAAGTAGGCCTGCCAGCCGGGATACAGCGGCGGGTTCGTGCCATAGCTGTAGAACATTTCCAGCTGGATGTCCTTGTTGCCAGGGCGGTCCATGCGGGCTTGGTCGACTGTCCAGGCATCCGGGCTGATGTGGCTCACGTCGCGAATGCCTTCTGTGTACTGCCACTTCGTCGCGCCGATCTCGAACAGCGATCGCAGCTTCGCGCCGTTCGCTTCGGACTTGTCGGCCCAGTACACCTTGGCGGGTGCCCAGAACTCGTTGTCGATTCCTTCGTTGTAGGCATTGCCGTTCTGCACCACGATCGCGGTGATGCGCTCGGGATGGGCCGCCGCGATACGAAAGCCGATGGGGGCGCCGTAGTCCTGCACGTAGAGAGCAAACTTCTTCGCATCGACCGCCGCGGTGAACTTGTCCATCACGCGGGCGAGGTTGTCGAAGCTGTATTCGAACTTGTCCATCGCCGGCATGTCGCTCTGGCCGTAGCCGGGGTAGTCAGGCGCGATCACGCGGTATTTGTCGGCCAGCCGGGGGATCAGGTTGCGGAACATCTGCGACGAGGTCGGGAACCCGTGCAGCAGCAGCAAGACGGGCGCGTTCTTCGGGCCGGCTTCGCGGTAGAAGACGTTCACGCCGTCGACCTTGACTGTGCGGTAGCTGACGGCCGCGGTGCTGACGGAGTTCGACGGTTCGCTCGCGGCAGCGGTGTTGGCCTGGGCGCCGTGCGCCGCAAGCGCCAGCAGCAGGAAGGAAGCGAAGCGCTTGGCGCTGACAGAGGATTTCATGGTGTGTCCTTCAGTGGTTGAGTCGATCGGGGTACATCAGCCTTCGGTGGCGCCGAACATCGCCTTGGCGTAGGCGATGCCCACGCCGTAGCCACCGGCCAGCTGCCGGGCGATGCCGGTGGTCAGGTCGTAGGTCTCGCCGCGCCCCCAGTCCCGCTGCAGTTCAAGCAGGTACTGCAGCGCGGTCATCGGCTGCGCGCCGGCCTGCACCATGCGCTGCATCGCGCGCTCGTGGGCTTCGGCCGTCACGTCACCGCAGGCATCGGTGAGTACAAAGACCTCGAAGCCCTGCTCGATCGCCGACAGCGCCGGCCCCACGATGCACACCGAGGTCCAGAGACCAGCCAGCACCACGCGTGGCTTTGCGATGGCGTTGACGACACGAATGACGTTCGCGTCTTCCCAGCAGTTCATCGTGGTGCGATCGAGCATCTCCTGGTTGGGAAAGGCCTCGATGACCTCGTCGAACATCGGCCCCGAGAAGCTCTTCGCCGCCACGGTGGTCAGAATGGTTGGCACCTTGAAGCCTGCGGCCGCACGCGCCGCGATGCTGGCGTTGTTGCGCAGGCTCACGCCGTCGATGGACTGAGTAGCGAATGCCATCTGCGGCTGGAAGTCGATCAACACCAGCGTGTGATCGGTCGGATTGAGCAGCCGCGAGCCCGCGATGGGCTTGGCAGTGAGGGTCATGGGATCTCTCCTTTGAGGACGGGTTGACGGGTTGCGAGCCCACAGTCTCCCGGCCACGGCACGCATCCACAACGCACCTGAGACCACCCCGTCCTGCCACCTCGGACCAATGGCGAAAGCGAAGGCATCCAGCCACAGTGGGCCTTCCACAACTGCAGATCGGAACTGCCATGACGACTTCACTGTTTCCCAAGATGACCGCGCTGACAGCCGCCTCCAGCCTCGCGCTCGGTGCATGGCTGAGCCCCGGTGTCGTAGCCGCAGCACCGGCCCCGGCAGCAGCAGCCGACAACAAGCAGGTCAGCGTGATCCTGGTCCACGGCGCGTGGGCAGACGGCTCCAGCTGGAACGACGTCGTGCCCCTGCTTCAGGCAAAGGGGCTGACGGTGGTGACCGTGCAGAACCCGCTCAGCGCACTGGCTGACGACGCGGCCGCGACGCAACGGGCCATCGACCGGCAACCGGGGAAGGTGCTGCTGGTGGCGCATTCGTGGGGGGGCGCGGTCATCACCGAGGTGGGCCGGCAGGAGAAGGTGGCCGGCCTGGTCTACGTGGCCGCCTTCGCGCCGGGCGACGGCGAGTCGGTCAACGACATGCTCGCCAACAAGGACATCCCCCCGCCGCCGGGTCTGGCCGGCATCGAGCCCGATTCGCACGGCTATCTGTGGATGAGCACCCGCAACTTCGGCGAGCATTTCGCGCAGGATCTGCCGGCAGCGCGGACCGCACTGCTGGCGGTCAACCAGAAGCCGATCGCCGCGAGGAGCTTCGGTGACAAGGTCAGCATGCCCGCGTGGAAGAGCAAGCCCAGCTGGTATGTCGTGGCCGAGCAGGATCACATGATCCCGCCGCCGGCCCAGAAGGCAATGGCACAACGGGCCGGTGCCAAGGTAACCAGCCTGGAGGCGGGGCACGCCGTGATGATGAGGCGGCCTACGGAAGTGGCCGCCGTCATCATCGAGGCGGCCCGC
>NZ_JBFUGN010000248.1:0-7241 GCF_056402895.1 Rhizobacter sp. P3_B12
TTCCATGAATTCCATGAACGCGATCGACCTGCACGGCAAGCTCGAACTCTTCAGCGACCACTGGGCCCCGCGCACCGTGGCCGAGTACAACGGCCACGACGTGATGGTGGTGAAGGTGAACGGCGAGTACCGCTGGCACGCCCACCCCGACACCGACGACTTCTTCCTCGTGCTGAAGGGCCGGCTGCACATCGACCTGCCGGACGGGACGGTCACGCTCGGCCCGGGCCAGATGTTCGTCGTGCCGCGCGGCGTGCAGCACCGGCCGTGGGCCGAGGAAGAAGTGCACATGTTGCTGATCGAGCCGACCGGCACGCCGAACAGCGGCGATGCGGCGACGGCGGCGCCGCGGCGCGTGCTGTGATGCCATGGGGCGGGCAGACAAAGCACCTGCCGCGGGGCCGCTGACGGAACCGCCGGGCCGGCGCGGTCACCCACTGCTCGTCTTCAATCCTCCGTGAAAGTCGCGCCGTGGGAGTCGCCCCTGTTGGAAATGCCGCGGTGCAGCTGGGCCTGATCGAGCCGCTGATCGCCGCGCCCGACCGCCAGGCCTACCTGCTGCGGAAGGTGTCGATGTGCCGCGGCGGCGCCCGGGTGACGCTGGGGACGGCGGGATTCGACGGCTCGGACGGGCAGGGGATCGACGCGCTGGCGGACGTGACCGGCGGGGATCCACCGGGGGACGACGGAGGCTCCGTGGGCGCGGCGCCCTCCACCTCCCGGACGAAGGGCGGCGTCACGCGTGCGACCGGTGCATCGCGTGGCGGGCGCCGTCGACACACCGGCCAGGGCGATTCGCGGGGGCGCGACGCGCCCGACGACGCCGACGAAGACCCGGACGATCAGCCTTTCACCACCGCGTAGCGCTCGAGCGTCCGCGCGCGTGCCTCGTCGTGCATCACGACCGGCAGCGGGTAGGTGTCGCCGAGCCGCACGCCGGCTTCGGCGAGCTCGATCGGCCGCGCCAGCCATGGCGCGTGGATCGCCTTGTCCGACAGCCGTGCCAGCGCCGGCAGGTAGCGCCGGATGAACTTGCCCGCGGCGTCGAACTTCTCGCTCTGGCTCACCGGGTTGAAGATGCGGAAGTACGGCTGCGCGTCGCACCCCGTCGAGGCCGCCCACTGCCAGCCGCCGTTGTTGGCCGCCAGGTCGTAGTCGTTCAGGTGCTGCGCAAAGTAGCGCTCGCCCCAGCGCCAGTCGATGCCGAGGTCCTTGGTCAGGAAGCTGGCCGTCACCATGCGCAGCCGGTTGTGCATGTAGCCGGTCTGGTTGATCTGCGCCATCGCGGCATCGACCAACGGGTAGCCGGTGCGGCCCTCGCACCACGCCGCGAACAGCGCCTGCGCGTGCTTGCCGTGCTCCCACTTGATGGCGTCGTACTCGGGCTTGAAGCTCGCGCCGACCACCCGCGGGTGATGGTGCAGCACCTGGTGGTAGAAATCGCGCCACACCAGTTCCGACAGCCACACCGCCGCTCCGGCCGAGCCGTGGTGCATGCGCTGCGCGGCCTCGCGCGCCAGCGTGCGGATCGAGACGGTGCCGAAGCGCAGGTGCATCGACAGGTAGCTCGGCCCCTTCACCGCCGGGAAGTCGCGCGCCTCGCCATAGCGCTCGATGCGCGGCAGGAAGTCGTCGAGCAGCGCCCGCGCGCCGGCCTCGCCCGTGCCCTGGTGCAACTCGTGCAGGTTGGTCGGCTCGAAGCCGATGTCGGCCAGTGACGGGATGTCGCCCGCGACATCTTCCGCCGGCGGCGCCAGCCGGTGCGCGTAGCGTTCCACCGGGTACGCGCTGACGTAGAACGGCTCCAGCTTGCGCAGCCAGGCGTTCCTGTATGGCGTGAACACGCTGTAGGCCTTGCCGCTGCCGGTCAGCAGCTCGCTGCGCTCGAACACCACATGGTCCTTGCCGGTGTGYAGCGCGATGCCCAGGTCGGCCAGCGCGCCGCGCACCCGGGCGTCGCGGGCCAGCGCGGCCGGTTCGTCGTCGTGGTTCGCGTACACCGCCTGCACGTGCAGGGCCCGGGCCAGGCGCGGCAGTTCGTCGGCTGCGAAACCGTGGCGCACCAGCAGGCCGGCGGCGCCAGGCGCCAGCGCGCGCAGCCGGGCGTCGAGCGCGGCCAGGCTGTCGCGGATGAACTCCACCCGCCGGTCGGCGCGCGGCAGCGCATCGAGGATCTCGCGGTCGAGGATGAACCCGCAGTAGACCTTGCGGGCGACCTTCAGCGCATGGAACAGCGCGGCGTGGTCCTCGGCCCGCAGATCGCGCCGGAACCACACCAGCGCGGCGTCCAGTGACGGCTCTGTAACCTTTTCCATCGGGCGAGTGTGCCGCAGTCATAAAATGCCCCGATGCCTGCCGCGACCATCAACCTGACGAACCAGTTCCTGATCGCCATGCCGGGCATGGCCGACGACACCTTCGCCGGCGCGGTGATCTACCTGTGCGAGCACACCGAGAAGGGCGCGCTCGGCCTGGTGATCAACAAACCGATCGACATCAAGCTGAAGAACCTGTTCGAGAAGGTCGAGCTGACCCTCGACCGCGCGGATCTCGCCGACGTGCCGGTCTACTTCGGCGGCCCGGTGCAGACCGAGCGCGGCTTCGTGCTGCACGAGCGGCTGGGTGGCGAAGGGGGCGAGGGCGGGCACTACARCTCGTCGCTGCAGATTCCCGGCGGGCTCGAGATGACCACCAGCAAGGATGTGCTCGAGGCGCTGTCGCACGGCGCCGGCCCGAAGAAAATCCTCGTCACGCTCGGCTACAGCGGCTGGAGCGCCGGCCAGCTCGAGGAAGAGATCGGCCGCAACGGCTGGATCAACGTCGGTGCCGAGCCCGGCATCATCTTCGACACGCCGGTCGAGCAGCGCTACGACAAGGCGCTGTCGCTGCTGGGGATCGACCCGCGCATGCTCTCGCAAGAGGCGGGGCATGCATGAGGCCGCTGCCCCCCGCTCGTTCCTGGCTTTCGATTTCGGCACGCTGCGCGTCGGCGTGGCCACCGGCAACACCGTGACGCGCACCGCGACGCCGCTGCGCACCGTGGCGGCGGTCGGCGATGCGCGCTTTGCGGCGCTCGGCAAGCTGATCGCCGAATGGCAGCCCAGCGCGCTGGTGGTCGGCGTGCCGGTGCACCCCGACGGCGCGCCGCACGAGAACACCGTCCGCGCGCAGCGCTTCGCCCGCCAGCTGCACGGCCGCTTCCGGCTGCCGGTGCACGAGGTCGACGAGCGCTACACCACCACCGAGGCCCATGCGATGGGGGCGAGCGACGTCGATGCGGCGTCGGCGGCCATCATCCTGGAGCAATACCTGCGAGCCCTCCCTTGGCCTCCACCGACTTGAACTCCACCGACAGGACCACCTGATGGGCACACTGCTTCTCGACGCCGAGGCGTTGTACACCGACCTGCAAGCCGTCGTGCGCAACCTGCTGCAACCCGACACCGTGCTGGTGGGCATCTGGTCGGGCGGTGCCTGGCTGGCCGAGCGGCTGCACGCGCAGCTGAAGCTGCCGGGCGAGATCGGCGTGATCTCCAGCGCGCTGCACCGCGACGACTTCGCGTCGCGCGGCATGTCGAGCGCCGACCCGACGCGGCTGCCGTTCGAGGTCGACGGCCGCCCGATCCTGCTGATCGACGACGTGCTCTACACCGGCCGCACGACGCGCGCGGTGATCAACGAACTGTTCGATTTCGGCCGCCCGGCCAGCGTGACGCTCGCGGTGCTGGTCGACCGCGGCGGGCGCGAGCTCCCGATCCAACCGGCCTACTCGGCGGCGCGCATCACGCTGCCGCGCGAGCAACGCCTTCGTCTCGCACGCGACGACGACGGCCGATTCACCTTCGACATCCAGGAAGGCAGCTGATGCTCTCGAAGCGAAACCCGCAACTCAACGCGCACGGTGAACTCATTCACCTGCTCTCGATCGAGGGCCTGCCGCGCGCGGTGATCCACCACATCCTCGACACCGCAGGCACCTTCCTGAGCGTCAATGATCGCGACGTGAAGAAGGTGCCGCTGCTGCGCGGCAAGAGCGTGTTCAACCTGTTCTTCGAGAACAGCACGCGCACCCGCACCACCTTCGAGATCGCCGCCAAGCGGCTGTCGGCCGACGTGATCAACCTCGACATCGCGAAATCGAGCGCGGCCAAGGGCGAGAGCCTGCTCGACACCATCGCCAACCTGTCGGCGATRCATGCCGACATGTTCGTCGTGCGGCACGGCGAGAGCGGCGCGCCCTACCTGATCGCGCAGCACTGCGCGCCGCACGTGCACGTGGTGAACGCCGGTGACGGCCGCCATGCGCACCCGACGCAGGGGCTGCTGGACATGTACACGATCCGGCACTTCAAGAAGGATTTCAGCAACCTGACGGTGGCGATCGTCGGCGACATCCTGCACTCGCGCGTGGCGCGCTCCGACATCCATGCGCTGACCACGCTGGGCGTGCCCGAGATCCGCGCGGTCGGCCCGAAGACGCTGGTGCCGGGCGACCTGAACGAGATGGGCGTGCGGGTGTGCCACGACATGGCCGAGGGCATCCGCGGCGCCGACGTGATCATCATGCTGCGCCTGCAGAACGAGCGCATGAGCGGCGCGATGCTGCCGAGCGCCGGCGAGTTCTTCAAGAACTACGGGCTCACCGACGAGAAGCTCGCGCTCGCCAAGCCCGATGCGATCGTGATGCACCCGGGGCCGATCAACCGCGGCGTCGAGATCGATTCGTCGGTGGCCGACGGCAAGCAGAGCGTGATCCTGCCGCAGGTCACCTTCGGCATCGCGGTGCGCATGGCCGTGATGTCCACCATCGCCGGAAACAACGCATGAAACTCCTGATCAAGAACGGCCGGCTGATCGACCCGGCCTCGGGCATGGACCAGACCGGCGACCTCGCGATCGCGGCCGGCCGCATCGTGTCGATCGGCAGCGTGAGCGCCGATTTCCACGCCAGCCGCACGATCGATGCGGGCGGGCTGGTGGTGGCGCCGGGCCTGGTCGACCTGGCGGCGCGGCTGCGCGAGCCGGGGCACGAGCACGAGGGCATGCTCGAATCGGAGATGGCCGCGGCGGTGGCCGGCGGCGTCACGAGCCTGGTGTGCCCGCCCGACACCGACCCGCCGCTCGACGAGCCGGGCCTGGTCGAGATGCTGAAGTTCCGTGCGCGCAACCTGAACCACGCGCACCTGTACCCGCTGGGTGCGCTGACGCGCGGGCTGGCCGGCGAGGCGATCACCGAGATGGCCGAGCTGACGGAGGCCGGCTGCGTCGGCTTCTCGCAGGCCGATGCGCCGCTGACCGACACGCTGGTGCTGCAGCGCTCGATGCAGTACGCGTCCACCTTCGGCTACACCGTGTGGCTGCGGCCGCAGGATGCGCACCTGGGCAAGGGCGTGGCTGCGAGCGGCGCGCTGGCGACGCGGCTCGGCTTGTCGGGCGTGCCGGTGATCGCCGAGACGATCGCGCTGCACGTGATCTTCGAGCTGATGCGCGTCACCGGTGCGCGCGTGCACCTGTGCCGCCTGAGCAGCGCGGCCGGCATCGCGCTGGTGCGGCGCGCCAAGGACGAAGGCCTGCCCGTCACCTGCGACGTGAGCGCCAATCACCTGCACCTGACCGACATCGACATCGGCTACTTCAACGCCGCGATGCGCCTGACGCCGCCGCTGCGCCAGCAGCGCGACCGCGACGCGATCCGCGCCGGGCTGGCTGACGGCACGGTGGATGCGCTGGTCAGCGACCACACGCCGGTCGACGAGGACAACAAGAACCTGCCGTTCGCCGAGGCCGAGCCGGGCTCGACCGGGCTGGAGCTGCTGCTGAGCCTGGCGCTGAAGTGGGGTGACGAGCAGGGCCTGCCGCTGGCCAAGACGCTGGCGCGCCTGACCTGCGACCCGGTGCGCGTGCTGGGCGAGAGCCTGGGCTCGCTCGGCTCGAGCGCGGGGCGGCTGGTGCAAGGCGGCGTGGCCGACCTGTGCCTGTTCGACCCGGCGGCGCGCTGGACGGTGGAGCCGGCGAAGTTCCGCAGCCAGGGCCGGCATTCGCCGTTTGCCGGCTACGAGCTGCCGGGCCGCGTGGCCGCGACCATCGTGGCCGGGCAGGTGGCGTTCGAAGCCCCGACGGCCCGCTGAGGCCGTGCGGACGCTGCGCGCCGTCTGGCGCATCGTGGCCTGCCTCGCGCACGTGGTGCGCGGGGTGCTGATCTGCGCGTTCATCTTTCCGTTCTTGAGCCCTGCACGGCGCGTGAGGCGCGTCGGGCCGTGGTGTGCGGCGATGCTGCGGGTGCTGGGCATCCGTGTCGTGGTGCGGGGCGAGGTGCATGCGGCGCCGGTGATGATCGTCGCCAACCACGTGTCGTGGATCGACATCCTCGCGATCAATGCGGCGCACACGGCGCGCTTCGTGTCGAAGGCCGACATCCGTCGCTGGCCGGTGATCGGCTGGCTGACGGCCTGCGGCGGCACGCTGTTCATCGAGCGCGAGCGCAAGCGCGACGCGATGCGCGTGGTGCACCAGGTGGCGCAGGCGCTGCAGGAGGGGCACGTGATCGCGGTTTTTCCGGAGGGCACGACCAGCGACGGGCATGGCGTGCTGCCGTTCCACGCCAACCTGCTGCAGGCAGCGATCACCACCGGCGTGCCGGTGCAGCCGCTCGCGCTGCGCTATGCCGACGCGACGCAGCCGGTGAGCCCGGCCGCGGCCTACATCGGCGACACCAGCCTGCTGCAATCGCTGTGGTGGGTGGTGAGGGCCGAGGGGTTGACGGCGCAGGTGACGGTGCTGCCGGCGCATTACTCGGCGCATGCGCAGCGGCGGGAGTTGTCGGAGGCGGTGCGGGCGGGGATCGTGGGGGCGCTGGAAAAGTGAACAAGTGTCAAATCCGCGGCGCGGCAACGATTCCAGCGGCTGGCGAGTCTTGCCGCGGTCATTTCGTTCACGTCTAATCCGCCGGCCGCGTCGATGCAGTTCCTCCAGAGGATTCGCCGCGAGCACAGGTAGTCGGTCAAACACCGCAGGTGTTCACCGATGTCGAGGCGAGACGAGGAGCGTTCCGTGAAGCGCAGGAAGATGGCAGCGCTGATGCTGCTGATGGCGCAAGCGTGCCTGTGGTGGGTCGAGTCGGTTGCAGCGCAACCGATCACGCAGTACAAGGCGAGCTACAACTTTTCGACCCTTGTCTGGTTCGACTCGGTGCCTGCGTCCGTGAGCTACATGATCGGGCTCATGGAGGGCTGGAACGGCAC
>NZ_JBFUGN010000249.1:0-7239 GCF_056402895.1 Rhizobacter sp. P3_B12
ACGCAGTACGCGGGCAACGGCACATTCGCGATCGTCTTCAGTCCCGGGGACGACACGTCGGCGGACATCACGAACGACGGCGGCCAGTTCGCGCGCCTGTCCAAGGCCTACCTGGCCAACCCCGCTCCGTTTCCCCGCTGAGCTCGACCCCACCTGCATCCTGTTGGCCGGCATGCAGGGCCACCATTGGCGAAGACGACACGGTTCGTATCGTGGATGTCTTCGTCGATGAGTTGGCCCTGATGGACAGCATGGTCAGACAGGACCGCTGGATGCGGCTACAACGAGACATCGAACTGACGGCGGAAGTCGCCAGGCGTGCATCCTTCGATGCCGCGAAAGAACTTGGTGAAGTTGGTCGCCTCGTCGAAGCCGAGCCGCTGCGCGATGGCTGAAATCGGCATCTCCGTGTGCACGAGCAGGCGCTTGGCTTCCAGCGCAAGGCGCGAGGCGATAAAGGCCTTCGCACCGACGCCAGCCACCGCACTGCAGATGCGAGTGAGCGTCTTCTCGGAACATCCCATGGCCTGTGCGTAGCGCGACACGTGATGCCACTGATGCACCTTCGCGTCCAGAAGCCGTTTGAAAAGACGAAAGCGCTCCGGCGCGTCGGACGATGTTCCGTCGGACGGCTGTTGCTCGGCGTGAAAGATGTGCAGCCGCGTCACGAGCGTTGCCAGTTCGCTCTGGAGCAGCCAGTTCAGCAGCGGTTGCCGGGCGTCGAGCCCGCACGCCTCCTCCAGCCGCGCGAGCGTGTCGGCCAAGAACCGACCCGTCGACCGGTCGAGGCGCAGATGGCCAGGAAGCGCGTCGACCAGTTCAGGCATCTGAAGGCGTTCCTCGCCCTGCGAAGCCTGCAGCAGCTCGGGTCGGAACAGCAAGAGGTTTGCGTCCCAACGGCTTCCCGGGCCGAAGCGGTGAACCTGTCCGGGCCGAATGGTCAGCAGCGATCCGGCGCCACACTCGATGTGACTGAAGTCCACCACGGCGCGGCATTCTCCGCGTCTGACGTGCACGAACATGTGAAAGTCGTAGCGGTGGTGACGCTGCAGGTGGGCTCGGGGAACCCTTCGTCTCAGGTCCGACATCGAGAAGACCTCGAGATCCAGCGCGCGCTCGGCCGAAGGCCGATACCGGACCTGCTCGATATCGATGGGACTCGTTCCGCGTGGCATCGATCCATTGTCCGATATTCACCATTTGGCAACCGACTTTGATCGTGTCGAACGCGCCGGCAACTCGAACAATATGGGAACGCGGGCACCTGGCGACCACCATGCCCCGGTTCCCATCCTGATAGACAGTCCGAGGCGACCCATGCAAACCACAAACCGACAGTTCATCGCTCGCTTCGTGGAGTTCATCAACACTGCGGACCCGCGGCTCGCCACGGAGTTGGTTTCTCCGGACGCCGTGTTTCACGTTCCGGGGCGCGCCGAACCCGTGCACGGGCCACAGGGCTACCTGGAGGTCATCGGGATGATGCGCGGTGGATTCCCCGACATTCAGTGGACTCTTGAAGAAACCGTCATTGAAGGTGATGTCATCGCAGCGCGATTCATGATGCACGGGACGCACCGCGGAGCCTTCTTCGGCGTGCCTCCCACCGGCAAGACGATTGCCGTGCAAGCGCTGAACATCTATCGGCTCTCGACCGGGAAGATCGTCTCCGAAGTCGGGCAACCGGACCTGCTCGGACTGATGCAGCAGATCGGCGGATTGCCGCGCTCCTGAGGCCGCACCGATGCAAGCAACCTGGTGCAAACGCAGGGGCCGGCACACGACCCCACGCGCGCAACAGCGGCCGGTCGGTTGTCGAATGATGAATATCGGACAATATCGATGCCGCGCGGAACGTGATCCTGATGCGCGTCGAGAGCAGCTTCAACCCCTGCGCGATCGGAGTCGTCGGCGCATCGCTGCGAGGGGATGAAGAAGACGGGGTTCAGTTGCTGTACAGCATGCCCTGGCCGATGCCGCTGACGTAGACCCGGCCATGGACGTTCTGCACGACGGGCCATGCGTTGCCGCTCCAGATCGACGCGAAGGTGCTGAGCTTGGTCCAGGTCGCCCCCGAATCGGTCGAGTGGTACACGGCGTTGCCGTCGGCCAGCCAGAGGTCGTCCTCGGCGTTGGGGTTGACCGCCAGCGAGGTGTGCATGAAGTAGCTGGGCGCCAGCCCGGCCGACACCGAGCCCGCGCTCAGCGTGAAGCTGTGACCGCCATCGGTCGAGACATGAACCTTGCCCGGCGTGCCCCACCAGGCGCCGCCCGAATCGTGGGCATAGACCTTGTTCGGGTTCTTGCGGTCTGCGGTCAGGTGGTAGCCGCTGGGGACGCCAACGCTGGGCGTCTAACTCACCCGAAGGAGCCTTCGGGCGTCGGGTCAGGTGGAAGGCAGCGCTCGATCACGCCGGTCGTGCGGAATCCACCGCAGCAGAACGTCGAGCACGCTCTCTGGAATGAGCGGCTTGGCCAGATGGTCGACCATGCCTACCTCGAAGCATTGCGCGCGGTCCTCAGGCAGCGCTGCTGCAGTCATCGCGATCACCGGCAGCGAGGCCCAGGCCCCTCGTTCGCGGATGCGCCGCGTCGCTTCGAGCCCGTCCATCACCGGCATGTGCAGATCCATCAGCACGGCGTCGAACGGCCGATCGGTGACGGCATCGAGCGCGGCGAGCGCCTGTACGCCGTCGTCGACGACGAGCACTTCCAGGCCCATGCGCCCCAGGATGCGCTGCCCGACGATCTGGTTGACGACGTTGTCCTCAACCAGCAGCACTCGGGCTCCAGCGATCGGCGCGGCGTGTGCCAGCAGCGATTCGGCTTGCGTGGCGGTACACGATAGATCGGCAGCAACGGTCCCCAYCGAGTTCGCAGGGCCATGAATGTCGCGGCGCTCGGCGATCTTCAGCAATGCCGCAAGCAGCGGCGAGGCCAGCACCGGCTTGGCAAGCGCGACATCCGGCACGAGGTCCACCGCGGCATCGGCTGCTGTCCTGGAGGCGGACGACATCATCACCAGCGCCGGACATCCGACGGCACCGCCGTGGATCACACTTCGCAGCGAACGCGCCACCGCGAGCCGCTCTTCCAGCGCCAGCGAATGCCCGTCGAGCAGCACCGCATCGAACGGATCATCCAACGACTGGCTCTGCTCGATGTATCGCAATGCGGCCTTCACGTCAGCGGCTCGCGTCACCCTCACCTGCCAAGCGAGCAGTTGCGTGGCGTTCACCTGATCAGCCAACGACCCATCTTCGACGAGCAACACGCGCAGGCCCTCCATCCCCGGCTGCCGCAAGCTGGAGGGAGGCGGCATATCGCCACGCAGCAAGTTGGCGGTGAACCAGAACTCGCTGCCGCGTCCGGGAACGCTCCTCATCCCCATCTCGCCGCCCATCATCTCGACCAGCCTTTGGCAGATCGTGAGACCGAGCCCGGTGCCGCCGAAGCGGCGCGTGATCGAACTGTCGGCTTGCGTGAAGGCGTCGAACAAGCCCGCGTGGTGCGCTGGGTCGATGCCGATCCCGGTGTCGAGCACGGAAAATCTCAACAGGCAGCGCTCAGGCTGCGTGGCAGGCATTTCTCGCACCACGACATGCACGTGGCCTTTATCGGTGAACTTCACCGCGTTGCCCACCAGGTTGTTCAGCACCTGCGACATTCGCAGTGCATCGCCGACCACTTGAAGCGGCAACTCGGGTGGCAGATCAACGACGAACGCGAGGCCCTTCAGGGCGACGCGCGCGGCAAAGACGTCGACCGTGCGCTGCAGCGTCTGCTCGAGATTGAACTCGAGTTGCTCGAAACGCAGTTTTCCAGCCTCGATSTTGGAGTGGTCGAGCACGTCGTCGAGCAGCCCCATCAGTGCGAGCGCGGCAGTGTGGACCTTGTCGAGATCATCGCGAGCGCCCGTCGGCAGCGCGTCTTCCAGCGCCAGCCGGCTGAGTCCGACGATCGCATTCATCGGAGTGCGGATCTCGTGGCTCATGTTGGCCAGGAAGGCGCTCTTGGTACGGGCGGCATCCTCGGCCAGATCGCGCGCTGCAACCAGCGCTTCCAGCGCCTTGCCCTGCTCGGTGACATCATCGGCGAACAGCAGCAGGTGAGGTTGGCCCTCGCGCAGGATGCGCGCCAGCCTGCAATCCAGGCGCACGGACGCGGCATCGTCACTCAGCTCGCCGGCCAGATCGAGTTCGCAGCGTCGCGTCTGGCCGTCCTCCATCGTGGCCCGGGCCGGAGCAACCATCAGCGGCGCCCGCTGTGCCAACCAGGCCCACAGCCCCACGGTCTTGAGCCGCTGCGCGTCGGCGCCGAGCGCGCTGTCCAGTGCGCGGTTGGACATTGCGCAGTGCCCGTCGATGCGGTACACCCCGCAGCCGACCGGATCGTTGTCGATCACCGCTTCGGCGAAGTGAGCCGATTCTTCGGCACGCGACTGGGCCTGCCGGATCGCGCTGATCTCGGTCGCAGTGGCGTAGAAGCCGCGCACCGCGCCGGCGTCATCGAGGTCGGGCCGCAGATTGAACTGAAGGTGACGCGCCACGCCGTTGGCAGTGGCGAACTCGCGCTCGAACGTCTGCACCCGGCCCTGCAGCACCGCATGGATGCGGTCCTCGTTTCGCGCGAAGTGCAGCGGCCCGATCACGTCGCGCAGATGCATTCCTGGGAGGGTTCGCGGGTTGAGCCCCAGCCAGCTTCGATGCGCCCGGTTGCCGAAACGGTTGCACAGCTTGGCGTCCCAGTAGCCGATGACGCTGGGCGTGTGATCCAGGATCGCACGCAGGTCCCGTTCTCGCTCGACGATCTGTATGGCCTGAACGTCGACGCGTTGCTGCAGCTGCGTCTGCAGGACTTCGATCTCCTGCAGCATTTGCTGGTGCTCCAGCGCACGGTGGATGGCGCTCGTCAGAACTTCGGTGCTGAGCTGGAATTTGGACAGGTAGTCGACCGCTCCGTTGCGCAGAACCTGCACCGCCAGCGCCTCGTTGCCGGCACCGGTGACCATGATGATCGGGCAGTCGCGCAGCGACTCGCGGTGCAGGGCAGGCAGCAGTTCCGCGCCGCTGGCGCTGCCGAGCTGGTTGTCCAGCATCACGCAGTCGAATTCATGTTCGCGCACCATGCGCAGCGCCTCGGTACCGGTTGCCGCCTCCATCGTCTGCAGGTTCAGGTTCGATCGCGTCAACAGGCGCAGCACGCGCTCGCGGTCGACATCGTCGTCGTCAATGACGAGCAAGTGGATCGACAGACGTTGGGCCATGCTCGCCGACGAGCCCCGGGTCGCGGCAGCATTCATGGCAAGCGCACCGCCAGCCGATAGGACTGCAGCAGCTGCGCCAGTTTGGCGAACTGCGGGCCGACCGAAGCCTTCACCATGTAGCCGGCGACATTCTCGTGATAGGCGCGCATGCGGTCGGCATCAGTGTCCGAGGTGGTGAGTACGAAGACCACCTCGTCGCGCAGTAGCGGGTCGGCACGCACGTGCTGCAGGAATTCGAAGCCGTTCATGCGCGGCATGTTCAGATCCAGCAGCACGACCCGAGGTCGCTCCGCGCAGCGTTCGGGATCGGCACCGCGGAGCACACGCAGCGCCATCTCGCCATCCTGTGCCCACACCACGGGAGCACTGACACCGCTGCGATTGAGGCCGCGCATCACCGATTCGGCAGCCACGTCGTCGTCCTCGACCAGCACGATGGTGAGGTTGAGTTTTTCAGTCATGGGTTTCCACTCAGGTGTGAATCACGGCCGGCAGACTCGGGAATCATGGGCCACCAGAAGCGGAAGCAGGCGCCGCGTCCCGACGCGACCGGAGAGATCAACTCGATGCGACCGCCGTGCACCTCGATCAGCCGTTTGGTCAATGCCAGGCCGATGCCGCTGTTGCCGCGCTCGGTGATGTGCAGCGTCTGGAACAGCTTGAAGATGCGCTCGCATGCCTGCGGCGGGACGCCGGGACCATCGTCGACAACGCTGATCTCGCAGTAGTAGCCATCGCGCCGCGCCTCCACACGCAGGCGTCCGTCGACGCCGTCATGGTGCTTGATCGCGTTGCCGAGCAGGTTGCGCAGTGCTGTTTCCAAGGGTGCGGCGATGGCCTGGAAGGGCTGCACGCCGATGGCCAGCTCGACCCGGAAGGCGGGTGGCAACGGCTGGATCTCGAGGATGCCCGCACCATCTCGTTCAGGTCGACGAGCGAGCGCTGCGTCGCGGCGTGGCCGGCATGCGCATAGCTCAGCAAGTCGTCGATCAGGCGTTCCATGCGCACGATGCGCTGGCCGACCCGGCCCAGGTTGCGCTTCACATCGCCCGGCGGATCGGTGCCCAGGTCTTCCGTGATCCACTCGACCAGGTCGGCGATGCCGCGCAAGGGCGACCGCAAATCATGCGAGGCGACGTAGGTGAACTCCTGCAAGTCGGCGTTGGCGCGACGCGTTTCGACTTCCTGGTGATGACGGTGCCGCTCGACTTCATCGGCCAGCCGTTTGCGCACGGTATTGTCGGTGCCGATCAGCAGATAGCCGATGATCCTTTCCGCGGCATCGCGCAAGGCCGTCACCGAGACGACCGCCGGAAATTGCGTGCCGTCCTTGCGGATGTAGGTCAGTTCATAGATGTCCTCGATGCCGCGAGATGCCTTGAACACCAGCGCCTCGAATCCAGGCGCAATGTTCGTCGAATACTCGTTGCTCAAGGTCTTGGCACGCGCTATCAATTCGCCTGGATCGGAAATATCGGCAGGCGTGACCTTGTCCATCACGTCGACAGCCGAATAGCCCAGCATCCGCTCTGCGCCGACGTTGAATATCTGGATCACGCCCTTCGCATCGGTGGCAATCTTCGAAAAATTGACACTGTTGAAGATCGCCTTCTCCAAGGCCCCGGCTTTGACCAGCGCGGCCTCAGCCAGCTTGCGGGCCGTGTTGTCGGTGCCGATCAGGAGATAGCCGATGATGCCTTCCTGTGGGTCACGCAACGCGGTGACCGACACCACCGCGGGCAGGCGGGTGCCGTCCTTGCAAAGGTACGTCAACTCATAGATGTCTTCGATGCCGCGCGAAGCCTTGAACACCAGTGCCTCGAACCCAGGCGCAATGGAAATCCCGAGCTCGGCGCTCAGCGTTTCTGCGCGCACGATCAGTTCCTGAGGATCGGAGATGTCGGCTGGCGTGATCTTGTTCGTCACGTCGATGGCGGCGTAGCCCAGCATCCGAGCTGCGCCTACGTTGAAGA
>NZ_JBFUGN010000250.1:0-7234 GCF_056402895.1 Rhizobacter sp. P3_B12
ACGTGCCTCGTTCTCGGCCTGCTGCTGCGACAGCGCCTGCGATTCGCGCCGCAGCTGCGAGCCCTACGTGCCTCGTTCTCGGCCTGCTGCTGCGACAGCGCCTGCGATTCGCGCCGCAGCTGCGAGCCCTCGCGGTCGGCCTGCAGCGGCACGGCCTGGCGCTGCGCGCGGGTGGCGGCCAGGTCCTGCTGCAGCGCGAGCCGCTGGCGCTCCAGCGTGGCCAGGCGCGACTGCTGGTCGAGCACCTCGGCGTTCTTCTCGGCCACCTCGACCGGCGACACCGCGCCCGAGCGCACCAGCTCCGGGTAGCGCGCGGCGATGTCCAGCATCACCGCGACGCGTTCGCGCTGCAACGCGATCTCGCGCTCGTGCTGCTTCAGCGAAGCCTCCAGGTTGGCACTGCGCGCATCGAGCGCGGCGGCCTGCTGGCGGGCCTGCTCGGCCTGCTGCTTCAGTTCATCGCGCAGCGCCTGCTGGCGGCTGCTCAGCGAGTCGGCGACGGCCGACTGCGTCGGCCCCTGCGCACTGGATTGTTCAGCCGACAAGCGCAGCACCGGCGCGTTGGCCGCCACCTGCTGCCCCTGCGCGGCACCGCCCGCCAGCACCACGCCGGCCTGCGGTGCCACCAGCCGCAGCACGCCGCCGCTCGGCAGCAGCACGCCGCCGACGGTTTCCTGGCGTGCGAAGCCCTGTGTGGCCGCGAATGCGACCAGCGCGAGCACCAGCAGCACGAAGAACACCGTCCACGCGGCCTGTTGCGGGCTGCGCGTCAGCACGATGGCGCCGTGGAACTTCTGGCGCTGGTGGTCGATGGCCTGGCGGCGGAACAGGTCGGACACGACGGCGTGGGGTCGGTTGCGGGCCGGAACGGTCCGGACGCGCAAGCGTACCGGAGAAAACGTCAGGTGCTGGCGCGCACCATCAGCTGATAACCCGCATCCACCGCCGGCTGCGCGACGCTCTCGCCGCGCATCAGCGCAAGCAGCATGCGCGCCGCCGCCGCGCCCACCTCGCCGCGCGGCGTGCGCACGGTGGTCAGCGCCGGCAGCATCTGGTCGCTGCCGGTCAGGTCGTTGAAGCCGGCGACCGCGATGCGCTCCGGCACCGCCACGCCCAGCCGCAGCGCGGCCAGCAGCGCGCCCTGCGCCAGGTCGTCGTTGCAGAAGAAGATCGCGTCGACCGGCCGCTTCAGCTCGAGGATCTGCTCCAGCATCTGCCCGCCGAGCGCGAGCGACGACGGCGCCGGGTTCAGCCATTCGAGCGTCGCGTCGTAGGCGCCGGCCAGCTTCAGCTCGCGCCGCCAGCCTTCGCGCCGCTGCATCGTGCGCGGGTCGAGCTGGGCGGCGGCGAACGCGATGCGGCGCCGCCCACGCGACAGCAGGTGGCGCGTCAGCGCCGCCGCCGCATCGGCCTGCGAGAAGCCGACGCTGTAGACGCCCGGCACCTCCGACAGCTCCATCAGGTGCACGCAGGGCACGCCGCTCTGCGCGATCAGCGCCCGCGTGGCCTCGCTGCGATCGAGGCCGGTCACCATCAGGCCGGCCGGGCGGTGCTGCAGCTGCTCGCGCAGCAGCTGCTCCTCTTCGCCGATGTCGTAGTGCGTGACGCCGATCAGGCTCTGGTAGCCGGCGGCGCGCAGCGTGCGCTGCACCTCTTCGAGCAGGTCGACGAACAGCGCGTTCGACAGCATCGGGATCAGCACCGCGACGTGCGCGCTGTGCCGCGACGCGAGCGCGCGCGCCGCCGGGTCGGGCACGTAGCCCAGGCGCTGCGCGGCGCTCTTGACGCGCGCGACCAGGTCGGGGTGCACCGCGCGCTCGCCGCGCAGCGCGCGCGACACCGTGATCGGGCTCACCTCGGCCAGCCGCGCCACGTCGGCCAGCGTCACGCGGCCGGTGGCGCGCGGGCGGGAAGGCGTGGGGCTGGTGAAGGTGGCGTCGGTCGTCATGGCGGGTTGATCAAGCGGGCCCCATCAGGGAAAGTCCGCATCGGTGGGCGAATCATTGTTCACTAGGATAGCGCTGTCCTGCAACGAAGATGATGCAGTGATTCCCCTGATATCCACCGCCTTGCTGCGGAGGACAGCGCTGTCTGGGTTGCTTGCGGCCCGGCGCCTCCAGGTTTTGTTTTCCAGTTCTTCTCGTGCGGCGGCAGATGATCGGTTCGGTGGTGATGATGGGTGTGGCCGGGTGCGGCAAATCGACGGTGGGCGCGGTGGTCGCGCAGGCCGAGCGGCTGCAGTTGGTGGAGGGTGACGATCACCACAGCGCGGCCAGCCGCGACAAGATGAGCCGCGGCATCCCGCTGACCGATGCCGACCGCGACGGCTGGCTGACGACGCTGGCCGGCGAGCTGGCGGCGCACCCGCAGGGCATCGTGCTCACCTGCTCGGCCCTGCGCCGCGCCTACCGCGAGCGGCTGCGCGCCGCGGCCCCGGCGCTGCGCTTCGTGTTCCTCGAGCTGACGCGCGAGCAGGCGCTGGCGCGCGTCACCGCGCGGGCGTCGGCGCACTTCTTCTCGGCCACCCTGGTCGACAGCCAGTTCGAGACGCTCGAATCCCCGGTCGGCGAGCCGCGCGTGCTGCGCGTCGACGCGACCGCGCCGCTGGCCGAACTGCAGACCCGCATCTCGGCCTGGCTGCATGCCACGGAGACTCCATGACGACCGACTCTTCTTCTGCGCCCGCTTCCGCGCGGCCGCACCCGCTGCTGCGCCTCGCCAACCTCGCGATGGGCGCCTGCCTGGGCGTGATGGCGGTGGCGGTGTTCATCAACGTCGTGCTGCGCTACGGCTTCGGCAGTGGCGTCGCGGCCAGCGAGGAGCTGTCGCGGCTGCTGTTCGTGTGGATGGTGTTCATCGGCGCGACGGCCGCCTACCCCTTGGGCGAGCACATGGCCTTCACCAGCCTGCTCGGCGCGCTGCAGCGCAAGCCGCTCGCCCTGCGGCTGCTCACGGTGCTGATCCGCGTGCTGGTCGTGGCGGCCTGCGCGATGCTGGCCTGGGGTGCGTGGCAGCAGGTGGTGGTCGGCATGGACAGCCGCTCGGTGGTGCTCGGCTACCCGGCGGCGCTGCTGCCACTGCCGGCCTTCCTGTGCGCGCTCGCGATCGGCGCGATGGCGCTCGTCGAATTGATCCGGAACCAGCCGATCGCGCTGGGCCACGGCGCGGAGGTCGAGTGATGTCGCCCGAAGGTCTCGCCTTCATCGTCTTCTCGGCCGGCATGCTGCTGCTGATGGGCATCGGCATGAACATGGCGCTCGCGCTGGTGCTCACCGGGGCCGGCATGGCCTGGGTGCTCGGCTTCGGGGACACCCAGCTGCTGGCGCAGAACCTGGTGGCCGGCATCGACAGCTTCCCGCTGCTGGCGGTGCCGTTCTTCATCCTGGCCGGCGAGCTGATGAACTCCGGCGGCATCAGCCGCCGCATCATCGACATGGCGCAGGCCTGGGTCGGCCACATCCGCGGCGGCCTCGGCTACGTGGCGATCGGCGCGGCGGTGCTGATGGCCAGCATGAGCGGCTCGGCGCTGGCCGACACCGCGGCGCTCGCCACCATCCTGCTGCCGATGATGCGCCAGCAGGGCTACCCGATGGCGACCTCGGCCGGGCTGATCGCGTCGGGCGGGATCATCGCGCCGATCATCCCGCCGTCGATGCCGTTCGTGATCTACGGCGTGACGACCAACACCTCGATCTCGGCGCTGTTCATCTCCGGCATCGTGCCGGGGCTGCTGATGGGCGTCGGGCTGATCTGCGCGTGGAAGTGGGTGCTGCGCCGCATCGAGCTGCCGAAGGGCACGCCGCTGCCGATGCGCGAGCGCGTGAAGGCGACCACCCGGGCCTTCTGGGCGATGCTGATGCCGATCATCATCATCGGCGGCATGAAGAGCGGCATCTTCACGCCGACCGAGGCGGCGGTGGTCGCGGCCTTCTACGCGCTGGTGGTGGCGCTGTTCGTGCACCGCGAAATGCGCGTCGCCGAGGTCGGCGGCGTGCTGGTGCGCGCGGCCAAGACCACGGCCATCGTGATGTTCCTGTGCGCCGGCGCGCAGGTCGCGAGCTACATGATCACGCTCGCCGACCTGCCGAGCGTGCTGACGAACTGGCTGGGCCCGCTGGTCGAGAGCCCGCGCCTGCTGATGGCGGTGATGATGATCGTGCTGGTGCTGATCGGCACCGCGCTCGACCTGACGCCGACGATCCTGATCTTCGGCCCGGTGATGCTGCCGATCGCGGTGAAGGCCGGCATCGACCCGGTCTACTTCGGGCTGATGTTCATCCTGAACGGCGCGATCGGCCTGATCACGCCGCCGGTGGGCACGGTGCTGAACGTGGTGGCCGGCGTCGGCCGGCTGCCGATGAGCAGCGTGATCAAGGGCGTCAACCCGTTCCTGCTGGTCTACGTGCTGCTGCTCGCGCTGTTCGTCGTGTTCCCGCAGATCGTGATCGCGCCGGTGCACTGGATGCGCTGAGGCCATCGCACGGAGATTTCCCTTTTCCTTCCTTCATTCCCTGAGGAGACACACCATGAACATGATTCGCCGTACGCTCGTGGCCGCCGCCGCGGCCGCCACCCTGGCTGCGCCGCTCGCCGGCTTCGCACAGGACATCAAGCCGCGCCTGATCCGTTTCGGCTACGGGCTGAACGAGCAGAGCAACCAGGGCCGCGCTGCGAAGTTCTTCGCCGAGCAGGTCGAGCGCGCGTCGGGCGGCAAGATGAAGGTGCGCGCGATCGGCGCCTCCGCGCTCGGCCCGGACGTGCAGATGCAGCAGGCGCTGATCGGTGGCGCGCAGGAGATGATGGTCGGCTCGACCGCGACGCTGGTCGGCATCACGAAGGAGATGGCGCTGTGGGACACGCCGTTCCTGTTCAACAACGCGAAGGAAGCCGATGCGGTGCTCGACGGCCCGATCGGCCAGAAGGTGAATGCCAGGCTGCAGGAGAAGGGCCTGGTCGGCCTCGCGTACTGGGAGAACGGCTTCCGCAACCTGACCAACAGCAAGCGGCCGATCACGAAGCTGGAAGACCTGAACGGCGTCAAGCTGCGCGTGATGCAGAACAACGTCTACCTCGACAGCTTCAAGACGCTGGGCGCGAACGCGGTGCCRCTGCCGTTCTCCGAGCTGTTCAGCGCGCTGGAGACGAACACGGTGGACGGCCAGGAGAATCCGTACAACACCATCCTGTCGAGCAAGTTCTTCGAGGTGCAGAAGTACCTCAGCGTCACCAACCACGTCTACAGCCCGTGGATCGTGCTGGTCAGCAAGAAGTGGTGGGACGGCCTGTCGAAGGACGAGCAGAAGGTGCTGGCCGATGCCGCGAAGGCGAGCCGCGATTTCGAGCGCAAGGACACGCGTGAAGAAGCCGGCAAGGCGCTGGCCGACCTGAAGTCCAAGGGCATGCAGATCAACGAGCTGTCGGCGGTCGAGGCCGGCCGCATGCGCGACAAGCTGACGCGGGTGAATGCCGGCATCGGCGCGAACATCGGCATGGAGCTGTGGCAGGAAACGCAGGCCGAACTGGCGCGCCTGCGCAAGTAAGGCCGCTCAGCGCGTGAAGGTGTCGATGGTGCTGCCATCGGCACCGATCGCCTTCACCGTGATGGTCGAGTCCTTCACGTCCAGCCGCAGGTAGTGGTTGGCGGCGGTGGCCTTGGCATTCAAGGTGCCGATCGCGCGGAAGCCGGCCAGCTCCGAGCCGCCGCCGCCGGTGATCACGTACACCGTGCCCTTCGCATCGTCGCGCGCGCCCGCCGGGTTCGYGCTGTCGGCATACACCGGCACCGAGCGCTCGTACACGTGGTTGTGGCCCGAGATCACCATCTTCACCTTGTACTTGCTGAACTCCTGCAGCAGCGTGTTCCATGACGCGTTCGCCGCGTGCCCGTCGGAGTAGGTCACCAGCGGCGCATGCGTCAGCACGATGGTGTTCTTGATCGCCGGGTTGGCCGCCGCCTTCGCCAGGTCGTAACGCAGCCAGTCGAGCTGGTGCTTGTAGTAGTACGAGTCGTAGTTGCCCTCGTTCGCCGCGTTGCAGTTGTTCGAACACTCCATCAGGTTGTAGTAGTCCGAATTCAGGTGCATCACCGTGAAGTGCGTGTTCTTGTAGTCGAACGAGTAGTACATGAACTCCGCATACACGCCGCGCACCTTGGCGCAGGCCGATGCATAGAACGCGCTGTCGGTCAGGTGCTGGATGTCGGGGCGCGTCCAGTCCTGGAAGTAGGCCTTGGCCTGCGTGTGGTTGGGCACCAGCTTCTGCACCGTCGCCTGGCTGAACACGTCGCAGAAGCCGTTGCCGAACTTGTCGGGGTACCAGCCGTCGCCGAAGTTGTCGTCGTGGTTGCCCACCACCGGGAAGTAGTACACCGGCAGCCCGGCCGCCGGCGCCTTGTTCTGCAGCGGCGCGATGATCTCCTTGAAGCTGCCCTTCGAGGCATCGGCCGCGCAATCGCCGCGCTGCACCCAGTTGGTCGACTTGTCGTAGCCGGTGATCATGTCGCCGGTGTTGAAGACGAAGGCCGCGCCGGCCTCGGCCGCCATCTTGCTCACCAGGTTGATGTGGATGGCGTTGCCGTCGCAGCCGCCGCCGGCCCGGCTGTCGCCATAGGCCAGGAAGCTGAACGCGGTGCCGTCGCCGGTGCCCGGCGTGCCGGGCGTGCCGGGCGCGGCTTCGGCCGAGTCGCCGCCACCGCCGCCGCTGCAGGCCGCGACGGCTGCGAGAACCACCAGCGTGATGTGGAAGAAGCGATGCATCACCGTGCTCCGATCAGTATTCATACGCACCAACGTCGATCGTGCCACCCTGCGGGCGCGCCTTCGCGAGGAAGTCCTTCGCCACCAGGGCGGTCGGCACACCCGTGTTGATCGCCGGGCTCGTGGCCTTCAGCGTCAGCGGGGTGCCGCCGGTGGTGCTCGCGAACTGCGGGTCGAGCACGCGGCTGGCGTCGGTCAGGCCGGTGATGGTGTTGTACAGCGTCGACCACTGGCCCGCCGGCACCTGCGTGTCCTTCAGCGAGAAGGTCGGCGCGCCGTTGCTCGTCCAGTAGATGTTGCCGCTGATGCGCAGCGTCGTGAAGTCGGTCAGCGCGTCGGCGTTGACCTTGATCACCGGCCGGTTGCCCGAGCCGTAGATGATGTTGTTGACGATCTCGACGCCGGTGCCGGCCTGCCCGACCTCCGACTCGTTCGACAGGAAGATCGAGCCCTGCCCGGCGGTGGCGGTGTTGTAGCAG
>NZ_JBFUGN010000251.1:0-7202 GCF_056402895.1 Rhizobacter sp. P3_B12
TCGCAGTGGAGTCGGTGCCCCCGGGGCACCGACCGCCCCGGCATGAGCCCCCCGGCCAGCCCGACACCCGCCGCGACACGCAGAAGCAACACATGAAACGCCAAACCCTCATCGCGGCCACCATCGGAGTCGCAGCACTGATCGCCTTCCCACTCGGCATCGAGAACCCGTACTACATCCACCTCGTCGAGACCATCATGATCTACGCGATCGTGCTGTTCGGCCTCGACATCGTCGTCGGCTACACCGGGCAGGTCTCGCTCGGCCATGCCGGCCTGTTCGGCATCGGCGCCTACACCGCCGGCGTGCTCGTGATGAAGCTCGCCGCCCCGCTGTGGATCACGCTGCCCGCCGCGATCGCCGTCACCGCGGTGTTCGGTGCACTGCTCGCACTGCCCGCACTGCGCGTCACCGGCCCCTACCTCGCGATGGTCACGCTCGCCTTCGGCACCATCGTGCAGATCCTCATCAACGAGATGAGCTTCCTCACCGAAGGCCCGATGGGCATCAAGCTCGAGAAGCCGATGCTGTTCGGCCTGCAGCTCGGCGAACGCGGTTACTACTGGGTGGTCGTCGCGATGCTGGTGGCGTCGCTCATCGTGGTCCATCGCATCCTGCGCTCGCACCTCGGCCGAGCGTTCGAGGCGCTGCGCGGCAGCCCGGTCGCGTCCGATTGCATGGGCGTCTCGGTGTACCGCTACAAGGTCTATGCCTTCGTGATCAGCGCGGGCCTGGCCGGCCTGGCGGGTTCCCTCTACGCCTACTCCGAGCAGTACATCTCGCCCAACACCTACAACTTCGAGCTGACGGTGATGTTCCTGCTGGCCATCATCATGGGCGGGCGCAAGACGCGCAGCGGCGCGCTGCTCGGCGCCGCCATCATCGTGATGCTGCCCAAGCTGCTCGACGACATCGAGCTGTTCCGCTGGGTCGCGGTGCTGATCGCGATCGGCGTGGTCGCCGGCTCCGCCTTCGCGCTGAAGAAGGGCAAGGCCACGCTGCGCTCGGTGGCCGTGCCGGTGCTCGGCAGCATCGCGCTCGCCGGCGTGTCCTTCGTGCTGACGACGATGACCGACTGGCGGCTGTCGATCTTCGGCGTCATCACGCTGTTCGTCGTGTACTTCCTGCAGGACGGCATCATCGGCTTCCTGCGCAATGCCCTCAACTGGCACAGCCGCGTCGAGGTGCCCGCCCTCGACGCCGCCAGCGCGCCGAAGGATGCCGTCTCGACCGCCGCCCAGCACAGCGCGCCGGAGCTGCTCGTCGCGCAGGGCGTGCTGATGCAGTTCGGCGGCCTGAAGGCGCTGAACAACGTCGACCTCAGCGTGCGGCGCGGCACCATCCACGGCCTGATCGGCCCCAACGGTTCGGGCAAGAGCACGATGATGAACGTGCTGACCGGCATCTACACCCCCACCGGCGGCACGCTCGCGTTCGCCGGCCGCTCGCTGGTCGGGCGCACCTCGGCCGACATCGCGCTGTCCGGCATCGCGCGCACCTTCCAGAACGTGCAGCTGTTCGGCGAGATGACGGCGCTGCAGAACGTGCAGGTCGGGCTGCACCACACCTTCCGCAGCCACCTCGTCGACGTCGCCGTGCACACGCCGCGCTACCGGCGCGAAGAACGCGCCGCAGCGCAACGTGCACTCGCGCTGCTGGAGTTCGTCGGCCTCGCGGACCTGGTGCACGAGGAGGCGCGCAACCTGCCGTACGGCAAGCAGCGGCTGCTCGAGATCGCGCGCGCGCTCGCGCTCGACCCGCAGCTGCTGCTGCTCGACGAACCCGCCGCCGGCCTGACCGCGCCCGACATCAAGGAGCTGATCTCGATCATCCGCAAGATCCGCGAACACGGCATCACGGTGATCCTGATCGAGCACCACATGGACGTCGTGATGAGCATCTGCGACACCGTGTCGGTGCTGGACTTCGGGCAGAAGATCGCCGAGGGCCTGCCCGCACAGGTGCAGGCGGACGAGAAAGTCATCGAGGCCTACCTCGGTGGCCAGGCGGCCTGAGGACCACGACATGCTGACCATCCAGAAGCTCGAAGCCGGCTACGGCAAGGTGCAGGTGCTGCACGGCATCTCGATCGAGGTGCCCAAGGGACAGGTCGTCACGCTGATCGGCTCGAACGGTGCCGGCAAGACGACGACGATGCGCGCCGTCTCCGGGATGATCAAGCCGAGCGCCGGCGAGATCAGCCTGAACGGCCAGCGCATCGACGGCCTGGAGTCGTACCACATCGCCAAGCGCGGCCTCGCGCATTCGCCCGAAGGCCGGCGCGTGTTCGCGACGATGACGGTGACCGACAACCTGACGCTCGGCGCCTTTCCGCGGTTGACCGGCAGCCGCCCGCGCGGCGACGTGAAGGCCGACCTGGAACGCGCGCTGGAACTCTTCCCGCGGCTGAAGGAGCGGCGCGAGCAGCTGGCCGGCACGCTGTCGGGCGGCGAGCAGCAGATGCTCGCGATGGCGCGAGCGGTGATGCTGAACCCCGAGATCGTGCTGCTCGACGAGCCGTCGATGGGACTCGCGCCGATCCTCGTCGAAGAGGTGTTCCGCATCATCGCGCGGCTCAAGAGCGAAGGCGTCACGATGCTGCTGGTCGAGCAGTTCGCGGCTGCGGCACTGAACGTCGCCGACTACGGCTACGTGCTGGAGAACGGCCGCATCTCGGTGCATGGCCCGGCCGAGCGGCTGAAGAACGATCCGGCGGTGAAGGCGGCGTACCTGGGCGGTGGGCACTGAGTCAGGTGCCGATGTCGCTGTTCACGGCACGCAACCACATGCGTTCGATCTGTTCGGTGTAGTTGATGGGGAGCAGGTCGACGTCGGGGTGTTCTCGTGCATAGACACGGAAGAGTTCGTCGGCGAATGCTTGTCCGATCTCCGCGACGCCCTCGAAATCCAGCATCACTCTCTTGAAGCGGTCGAACCGGGCGATCAGGCGCTTGGCCTGCGAACGAGAGATCAGTTGCTCGTCGCCGTACTGCGCGAGTTTCATCGGCACCACGGTCTTGTTGAAGCCGAAATCCTCGGGTGCGTCCATGTATTGCTCGAAGACACTTCGCGCCGTGCGAGTGCTGTCGAGGGCGATTCGCATGCGGATCGTGGTCCCGTCGGGAAAGACGCCAGGTTCCTCCAGCAGCCAATCATGCGGGGCCGCGTCATCGTGGCTGAAGTACAGGTTGTTGGCATCGATGGCGAAGCTGTCGAACATCCGGCTCGTGAAGAAGATGCCCTCGCCTGAGTGCTTGCTGGGATCGGTTGTCAACTTGCCTTTGGCCAACTCGAGACGCGCGAAATCTGATACCGCTCGCAATACAAGCGGCTCAAGTCGCGCGGGTGCTCCGTCACGTCGACCGTGACTTGGCGAATCAGATCGTCGAAGGCAATGAAGCGCGGCGCAGCCATGGCAGTGCCAAGTTGTTAACCTTGCCGATCATAGTTGTTAATCTCTCGAGTTCAGCCGTCGATGCTCAGCAGCAACTGCGTGGGCGTGTAGGTCGGCGTGACCTTGTAGCCGGTCACCGAGATCGTGCTGAACCTGCCGCGCAGGCTCGTGCCCTTGAGCACGCTCAGGGTGTCGCCCATGCTCGGGGCGAACCCGGGCTTGAAGGTCACCGTCAGCGTGCCGCCCGTCAATGTCACCGTGCCGCCGGCGCTGATGCGACCGGCGCCCGCATCGCCGACCTGCAGGGTCAGGTTGGCGCYGCCCAGCACCGAGAGCGCCCCGCCGATCGACAGCGTGGACGGTGCGCTGCAGACGAGCGTGCCGGCGCCGACGAAGACGTCGCCTGCCCCGAGGGCGGTGGCCGAACCGGCCACCAGCGAGCCGCCCGCGATCTCCGTGCCGCCCGAGTAGGTGTTGGTGCCGGCCAGCGTCAGGGAGCCCGTGCCGGCCTTGGTGAGCTTGCCGGCGCCGGAGATGTCGTTGCGCCATGCGTCCGCGGCACTGAAGCCGCCGAGCGATGCGTCCATGCCGACGGTCACGTCGCCGTTGAATGCGCCGTAGCCGTCCGCGGCGGCGAACAGGTTCAGGCGGCCCCAGCCCTCCTTGTCATCGAGCCCGGGGTGGCCCGACGGCAGCGCTGTGGTCTTCAACACCACGCGGCGCTGGCCCGCATCGAGATACGGCAGCCGTGTTTCCAGCAAAGCTTCGGCCCCCTTGGGAACCGTGGCCGCCTTGCCGGTGTCGCCGATCGGTGGGAGCCCGTAGGTGAGGCGACGCAGGTAGTTGGCCCGGCTGGCGGCGCGATCCGCGAAGCGATCGGTCGACGTGTCGGCCGAGTGTGCGAAGGCATTGAGCGCGTCGGCCGTCGTCACGCCCGCGGCGGCCATCAGCGTGCCTTGCGCCTGGGACCAGGCGGCCTGCTTCAGCGCGGCGTTGGCGGGGTCCACGATGTTCGCGGCCGCCGAAGCCTGGCCGAGAATGCGCCCCCCCATCACGTCGAGCGGCGAATGCATGCCGGCCAGGATGCGGTTCTCGCCGAGCTCCAGCCCGCGCGCCAGCAGCTCCTGGAAGCGCTGGGGAAACACGTAGGCCATGGCCATCGCATCGCGCGTGGCTTCTGCGGAGTGGCCGCTGATGTAGCCGCCGTCGGTGGCCGGCGTGGTGCTCTTCGCCGGCACCAGGGATGGGGCCACCACGACGCTCGTGCTCCAGCGCCACGGCCTCGCGTACTTGTAGAAGCGCTTGGCCGGCTCGGTGGAGGCATTGGTGCCGATGGCGCCGATGAAGTCGACGACGCTGCCGAAGCTGGCGTTGCCGCTGCCGCCCACGCCGATGTTGTTGCCGCCGTCGTTGTAGAGCACGCTGTTCGCGTCGGCCGCGATGCTCGAGATGGTGGTGGTCTGCTGGGCGGCGGTGCGCCATGCGTTCGTCAAGGGACCGAGGCCGTCGGTCACGCTGTAGCCCTTGCCGCGCCGGTCGTCGAGGTAGGCCGCCAGCTCCTGGGCGGCGGTGCGCCGGGACGTGAGGTCGACGACGTACTGGATGTTCGCCGCGTGCGTGCCGGTGCTGAGCACCGTGCCGTCGGTGGCGTCGGCCGGAAGGCCGCTCCAGTTCGACGCCACGACCGTAGGGAAGCTGCCGTTCGCGGCGGCGCTGGCCCCCGCATCGACGATCAGCGTGCTCGGCTTCCAGATGTCGAGGAAGCCCGCGACGGCGCGCACCCCGGCGTTCGTGTCCAGGGTTGCATAGCGGGCGTCGCCGCGCTGGTTCGTGTAGGCGAAGTCGACGAAGGGCGGCACCGCTTGTGCATCGGCCACGGGTGCGGTGTCGGCATGCCCCAGGCCTTGCGGTGCCGGCGGGGCGGAGACGGTTCCCCCGTCCGCAGGGCCACCGTCGCCACCGCCGCCGCACGCGGCCAGTGCGAAGAGGGAAGCGATCGATGCGGCGATCAGCTGGCGTCGGCGGGGGAGCGGGTGCTGCATGGGGAGGTCGTCCGTTGAAAACCGGCGGACTCTAGCGACGCCTGATGAAAGCTCGATGACGCTCCTCTCGCGGTTGTCAGTCTCTGCCTTGCACCAGCAGCCGCCGCAGCGTCGCCCACAGCGCGTCATCCCTGAACGGCTTCGCCATGTGGTCGTCCATGCCGGCGGCCAGGCTGCGCTCGCGGTCGCCGTCCATCGCGTTGGCGGTCAGCGCGACGATCGGCGTGCGCCGGCCATCGCCGGCTTCCTGCTCGTGCTCGCGCATGCGGCGCGCCGCCTCGAAGCCGTCCATCAGCGGCATCTGGCAGTCCATCAGCACCAGATCGGGCCGGCGCGCCTGGAACGCGGCCACCGCCTGCTCGCCGTCGCTCACCACCTGCACCGACAGCCCCAGGCCCTGCAGCGCCGCCTCGGCCACCAGCGCGTTCACCGGGTTGTCCTCGGCCAGCAGCACATGGCCGCTCAGCAGGCGGCCGCTGCGCTCGCCGGTCGCGACGGCGGGCTCGGCCGGCGCGTCTTCCGGCGCCGTCGGCAGCGCGAGCGTCAGGCGGAAGTTCGAACCCTCGCCCGGCACGCTGGTGCACACCAGGTCGCCATCCATCGCGCGCGCCAGTTCGCGCGCGATCGTCAGGCCCAGGCCGGTGCCGCCATAGCGGCGGCGGAACGAGTTGTCGCCCTGCTGGAACGCATCGAAGATGCGACCACGGTCGACCGCCGCGATGCCGACGCCGGTGTCGCGCACGTCGATGCGCACCCGCCCGCGCACCGGGTGGTGCTTCGCGATCACCGTGACCGAACCGGCCTCGGTGAACTTGATCGCATTGCCGAGCAGCTGCTGCAGCACCTGGCGCAGCCGTGCCGCATCGCCCACCACCAGCGCCGGGCGCGTCATCGACAGGCGCGCCTGCAGCAGCAGCCCGCGCTCGCTCGCCGCGGGGGACGACTGCGCGACCACGTCGTCGATCAGCTGCGCGAGGTCGAAGCGCTGTTGGGCGAGCGCGATCGTGCCGCCCTGCAGGTGCGAGAAATCCAGGATGTCGTTGATCTGCGCCAGCAGGTGCTCGCCGGCGCGCTCGATCACGTCCCATTGCGCGGCGGTCGGCACCTCGGGCTGGCGCCGCAGCAATCGCGCAAGCCCGAGGATGCCGTGCAGCGGCGTGCGCATCTCGTGGCTCATCGTCGCGAGGAACTGGCTCTTCACGCTGCTCTGCCGCTGCGCCAGCGCGAGCGCCTCGGCGCGCTCCTCGGCGATGCGGTCGGTGGTGTAGCGCAGCCGCAGCAGCTCGCGGATGCGCAGCTCGGCGCGGCGCGCCTCCCACAGCATCAGGCCGAGGAAGAGCAGCACGCCGATCGCGATGAACATCCCGGCCCGGGAATCCTGCAGCACCTGCACCACCACCACCGGCAACAGCAGCGGCACCAGGAAGGCCGTGCACGCCGACGACGCGGCCTGCAGCACGAACAGCGCCACGGCCGACACGCCGACCAGCGAGGCCACCATCAGCGCGACGATGTCGGGGTGGTGCGGCGGGCTCAGCCACGCCACCGCCAGGCTCCAGACGAAGCCGTCGACCGCCAGCACCGCGAGCAGCCGGCCGCGCCATGGCCGGCTCGCCGGCTCGGCCTGCGCGAAGAAGCGCTGGCGCAGCAGCAGCCGCACGCCGGAGACGGTGCAGCGCATCGCGAACCAGACCGCCAGCTGCAGCGGCGTGTCGTAGGGGAGCAGGCCCCAGCACACCAGCAGCGCGAAGGGCACGCCGGTCATC
>NZ_JBFUGN010000252.1:0-7199 GCF_056402895.1 Rhizobacter sp. P3_B12
GGCGCAGGCGCTGCCGGTGCTGGCCGCGCTGCTCTCGCTGCCGGGCGAGCCGCTGGCCGGCACGCCGGAGCGCTTGCGCGAACGCACGCTGGCGACGCTGGTCGAGTGGTTCCAGCGCGCGGCGCAGGCGCGGCCGGTCTGCCTGGTGGTCGAAGACCTGCACTGGGTCGACCCGTCGACGCGCGAGTTCCTCGGCCGCCTGCTGGCTGCCGGCGGGCAGGCGCCGATGCTGGTGCTGCTGACCGAGCGCAGCGCGACCGACGATGCCGCTTCTTCCGCGGCCTCCTGGCAGCCGCCGGTCGTGCACCAGACGATCGAGCTGCACGGCCTGCGCCCCGACGAGTCGCGCCGGCTGCTGAAGCAGGCCTGCGGCGAATCGCTGCTGCCGGCCGGCGTGGTGCGGCTGCTGGCCGGGCGCTCCGACGGCGTGCCGCTGTTCCTCGAGGAATCGGCGCGCATGGCGGTGGAGCAGAGCGCGACGCTCGACGAGGTGCTGCCGCAGGCGCTCGACGTGCCAGGCAGCCTGCAGGACCTGCTGATGGCGCGCCTCGACCGGCTGGGCCCGGCGCGGGCCGTCGCGCAGTTCGGCGCGGTGCTCGGGCGCGAGTTCCCGGTCGCGCTGCTGGAGCAGGTGCTGGCGCACGGCGGCCGGCCGATGACGCCGCAGGAACTGAGGGCGCAGCTCGACCTGATCGAGCAGTCGGGGCTGCTGACCAGCGTCGGCGGCAACGAGGCGGGCGGTGGCCCGGGCGAGCGGCGCTGCGCCTTCAAGCACGCGCTGGTGCGCGACATCGCCTACCAGTCGCTGTGGACGCGCGACCGCCAGCAGGTGCACCGCGCGGTCGCGGCGGTGCTGCGCGCCTCGTGGCCCGAGCTGGCGCAGCGCCAGCCCGAGCTGCTGGCCCATCACCAGACCGAGGCGGGCCTGGCGGCCGAGGCGCTCGGGCAGTGGGAGGTGGCGGCACGGCTCGCGGCCTCGCGCTCGGCGCACGACGAGTCGATCCAGCACCTGCAGCGCGCGCTCGCGCTGCTGGGGAGCCAGCTGCAGGAACCAACGCAGGAACTGACGCAAGAGAGGGAACGGCGCGGCATCGAGCTGCGCCTGCAACTGCTGCTCGCGTCGCGCTACATCGCGACCGAAGGCTATGGTGCGCCGCCGGTCGAGCGCGCCTATGCCCGGGCCGAGCAGCTGGGCGACGAACTGGGCGACCCGGTCGCGCAGCTGAAGGCGCAGCTCGGGCTGGAGGGCTACCACTTCATGCGCGGCGATTTCGGGCGGGCGCACGAGATCGCGCGGCGTGCCGAGGCGCTGGCCGAGCAGGGCGGCGACCCGATGGCGCGGCTGCAGGTGCGCTGGGCCACGGCCAACATCCTGTTCCACGAGGGCCATGGGCTGGCCGCGGTGCAGCGCATGGACGAGTGCCTGGCGGTGTACCGGCCGGAGCACCACCGCCGCGCCGCGGTGCAGGACCCGGGCGTGATGTGCCTGTGCTACTCGGCCTGGGGCCAGTGGGAGCTCGGCCACCCGGACGACGCGCTGGCGCGCATCGACCGCGTGCAGCAGCTCGCGCGCTCGCTCGACCACAAGTTCAGCCTCGGCGAGGCCTTCGGCTTTGCCGCCAACGTGCACCGCTACCGCGGCGAGCACGCGCAGGCGCTGGCCTGCGCCGAGCAGGCGATCGCCATCTGCGACGAAGGCGGCTTCGCGGTGTGGCTCGCGCATGCGCACGTGATGCACGGCTGGCTGCAGTGCGAGCGCGGACGGCACGACGAGGGCGTGGCCGAGATGCGCGAGGGCCTGGCGCTGTGGGCGCGCAGCGGCGCCGTCGTCACGCGGCCGCTGTACCTGACGCTGCTGGCCGAGGGCCTCGCGCGCGGCGGCGACCTGGTGCAGGCGCTGGCGCGGCTCGACGAGGCCATGGGCATCGTGCAGGCGCACGGCGAGCGCTACTACGAGGCCGAGGTGCGCCGCTTGATCGCCGAGCTGACGCTGCGCCGCGACGGCCCCTTGCTGCCGGCGGCACGCCGCGTGGCCGAGCAGGGCCTGCGGGCGGCGCACGAGCTGGCGATGCAGCAGCACAAGCGCGGCTTCGCGCTGCGCAGCGCCACCAGCCTGGCGCGGCTGTGGCACGAGGACGGCCGCACGCGTGAGGCGCTGCAGCTGCTGAAGCCGGCGTACGGGTCGTTCACCGAGGGGCTGGAGACGCACGATCTGCGACAGGCGCGAGAGCTGCTGCGGTCCATCAGTTGAATTGAGCTCTTGACGCGGCAACGCGGGAGGTGGGATGACGACCGACAAGAAGTTCCGGCCCGAGCTGGTCGATCTGCCGACGTGGTTCAAGGCGACGACGACCGACTACGTGCGCAACCGCATGCTGTTCGACTGGCTGTGCGACTGGCGCAACCTGCGGCCGCACGATCCGGCGAGCCTGCCGCCGCAGCGCGATGTGCTGTTCGAGCAGTTGCTGCAGCCTTCCGGCCGGCACGGCGTGCTGGAGTTTCCAAGCCGCGCGATCCACCATGTGAACGAATACGAGCCGGAGGCCAGCCCGCTGCGGAGCGACCCGACCTTCGGGCACAAGAAGGTGAAGCTGCTGATGCGGGCGGATCACATCGCGGCCGTGCTGGGCGATGACAAGGCCTTCAGCAACGAGGCCTACAACAAGCTCGGCTCCGGCACCTTCCTGCTCGGGCTCGACCCCGAGTCGCTGCGCAAGCGCCAGCGCAGCGCCGCCGCGCAGGCGCTGCACTACGTCGACGCGCAGACCGTGCCGAAGCTGGCCGCGCTGGCGGTCGACGAAGCCGAGCCGATCTGGCTGCGTGCACCGAGCTTCGACCTGGCGCAGTTCGCCGAGCAGGCGGCGTTGCGCTTCTGCAGCCGGCTGTTCGGCTTCGCGACCAGCGACTACCCGCTGCTCGAGAAGGCGCTGCGCGGCGCGTACATGGCGCTGACGCACCAGATCCTGGGTCGGCATTTCGTCAGCGATCCCGCGCCGCTGGCCGGCGCACGCGAGCCGATGGCCGCGTTGTTCGCGCGCGCCTGCGAGCTGATCGACGAGTACCAGCGCGACCCGAACAACCTGCCGACCGGCGTGGACCTGCGGATAGACGTGGCGCACGGGTTCGTCCCTGCGATGCGCCGCCTCGCCGGCCATGCCGGCGACCTGAGCGGCGAGGAACTGGGCGTGGTCGTGGTCGGGGTGATGTCCGGGGTGGTCGGCAACGTGCAGGCGGCGGTGTGCTCGGCGCTGCACGAGTTCTTCAGGAACGGGCTGGTCGAGCGGCTGCGTGACTCGACGAAGCCGCACCGGGACCTGTGGCCGTGGATCGCCGAGGCGCTGCGGCTGCACCCGCCAGCGGCCTACCTGCCGCGCCGGGTGATCGCGGAGCTTCCGCTGGCGGGCGGCGCGAAGCTGGAGCCGGGCGACGAGTGCCTGCTGTCGATCGTCGCGGCATTGCGTGCCAAGGGCACGGCGTTCGCGAACCCACCCCCCGCCGAAGCCGACCCGCTGATCTTCGGGCTGGACAGCGGTTCGCCGCCGCACGGCCTGCATGCCTGCATCGGCAACATGCTGGCCCGGCCGCTGATCACCGAGATCGTGCGCCGCGTGCTGCAACTGCGCGGCCTGGCCGAGGCGCTCGACCCGGAGGACGGCACGGTGGCCGGCCTCGAGCGACGCTGGGGCTTCACGTGCAAGCGCTACCCGCTGACCTGCCGGCGCGATCGCCAGCATGCGCTGAACGTGTCGATGCGCGTGAAGACGCCGATCGCCGTGCATGCCGAGGCGCTGAAGGCCGTGATCCGTGCTGGCGCGCCGCGCATCGAGACGGCGCTGCTCGAGTCGCGGCACATCCATTTCGCATGGTTCGAGTTCATCGAGAACGACAACCGGCTGGTGCTGCACACGGTGTACGACGGCCTGTTCGAGTCGTACATCGAGCACTTCGCGCTGGCAGTGGGCGAGCTGTTCGACAAGATCTTCGAGCACGTCGAGGACGCGCCGCCGATGCCGGTCAACAAGTACCCCGGCGCCTTCATCGACCTGATCCGGCGCAACGACCGGCCGGTGGCGGAGGGCTACTTCTTCAGCGCCTATCCGGCCGCCGAGACGGCGCAGATCCGGCGCGTGCTGGGGCTCAAGCCATGAAGGCGCAGCCGCTCATGCCGGCCACGGCGCGCACGCAGTTCGGGCCGCAATTCGATCATGTGCAACGCATCGTGCTGCGCGCGCCGAAGCAGCGGATGGTGCAGCACCTGCTGCTCAGGTTCAACGGGACGGGCTCGCAGGCGCGCCGGTTCCTCGCCGCGCTGGGCAAGGAGGTGACGTACCAGCCGGCCGAGCGCGACTGGCCGGGTTCGCAGCTGAGCATCGGCTTCACCTACCGCGGGCTGGAGGCGTTGAAACTGCCGCTGCGCGTGCTGCTGGTGCTGCAGAAGCTCGCACCGTCGTTCCACCTCGGGGCGCCGGTGCAGGCCGCCACGCGGCTGGGCGACACCGGATCGAGCGCGCCGGACCGCTGGGACCCGGCCTTCCAGCTGGAGGCGCTGCATGCCGTGATCAGCCTGCACCATGAGGACGATGCCTCGGTCGTCTGGCTGCTCACGCGGGTGTTCGCACTGGCCCGGGGGTTCGAGGTGCAGGTCCACGGCGCCCGGCTGCGCGGCGAGAACTTCTCGCAGGGCGCATCCGGCGAGCGCTGGGTGCACTTCGGCTACCGCGACGGCCTGTCGAAGGTCGGCATCCATGGCTGGTCGCTCGATCCGGACAACCCGCCGCCGGAACAGAAGAAGCTGGAGGAGGTCTCGATGCACCACCCCGGCGAGTTCCTGCTCGGCCACCCGGACGACGGCGGTGCGAACCCGTGGGCGCTCGCCACGCAGCCGCAGGCCGTGCGCTCGTTCTTCTGCGAGGCGAGCTTCGGTGTGCTGCGGCAGATGGAGCAGAACGAGCCGGCGTTCCGCGGCTATGTGAAGGAGCGGGCGCAGCAGCTGGTCGAGGGCAGCGGTGGGGCGCTCGGCGAGCCGGCCGCCATCGACCTGGTGCAGGCCAAGCTGTGCGGCCGCTTTCCGGACGGGCGGCGCATCGATCCGCAGACGCAGGCGAAGGCTGCCGGCGAGCCCGAGGACGATTTCAACTACGAAGGCGATCCGGACGGCCAGGGCTGCCCGTTCGGCGCGCACATCCGGCGCATGAACCCGCGCGGTGGCGAGATCGCGCACCACCTGCGTCGCCGCCCGCTGCTGCGGCGCGGCGCGCCGTACGGGCCGACCTGGGAAAAGGACAAGACGGCCGAGACCGGGCGCGGCCTGCTCGGCCTGTTCTTCTGCAGCAGCATCGAGAACCAGTTCGAGCACCTGCTGGGCGAGTGGGCCGACCGGGTGCCGATGGGCAGCCGCGACGCAGGCCGCGCGAAGGATCCGCTGGCCTCCCACCATGAACAGCCCGACGCGAAGCTCGTGCTGCCCGGYGATCCGGAAGGGGTGAAGGCGTTCGACGGCCTGAAACCGTTCGTGCGCACGTGCGGCACGGCCTACCTGCTGTACCCGACGCGCGACGGCCTGGAGCAACTGGCGACCGAGGACCATGGCCACCTGTGGGTCGACGCGGTGGACCGGGAAGCCTTCGAATGACCGCGCCGCTGCTCGACACCGGCGAAGACTTCGTCGAAGTGCCCGAGCCGCTGACCGAGCGTCCGCCCGCCGACCGCTTCTGCGACCTGGTGCTGACGGGCGGTGTCGCGAGCGGCGTCGTCTACCCGTGGGCGATCCTCGAGATCGCGCGCGCGTTCCGCTTCAAGAGCATCGGCGGCACCTCGGTGGGCGCGATGGCGGCGGCGCTCGCGGCGGCGGCGGAGTACGGCCGGCGCAACGGCTACGACGACGGCTTCGAGGTGCTGCGACGCGCGCCGGGCGACCTCGCGAAGCCGGGGCCGCGCGGGCTGCGCACGAAGATGCTGTCGTTGTTCCAGCCGGCGGCTGAGGGGCAGCGGTTGTTCGACCTGTTCGTCGGCGCGGTCGACATCTACGGCGAGACGCGCCGCAGCCGCGTGCCGCGCTGGGTGCGGCTGCTGTGGCCGATTCTGTCCAGCTACCGCGTGCCGGCCTTGTGGGGAGTCGCCCTCGGCCTGTTGATCGGCCGGGGCAACCTGCTCGCGTTGCTGCTCGCGGTACCGGTCTGCGTCTTGCTGGCCGTCGTCTGGTACGGGCTGCGGCCCGATCTGATCAAGGGCCTGGTGAAGAACGACCTCGGCCTGTGCCGCGGCAAGACGCAGCCGGGCCGCGACCCGAAGACCGACCCCGGTCTCGTCGAATGGCTGGACAAGGGCATCCAGCTCGCTGCCGGCCTCGGCCGCGAGGATGCACCGCTGACCTTCCGCGATCTGTGGTCGGCTCCGGCCTCGCCGGGCTCGCCGCGCGTGGCGGTGTGCGATGGCGACGATCGCCGGCTGCGCTCGATCAACCTGGAACTGATCACGACGAACGTGACGCACGGACGGCCGTACCGGCTGCCGCTGCAGGACGAGACCGACCGCGTGTACTTCCGGCGCGAGGACATGGAGCGGTTCTTCCCGGAACGGGTGGTCGCGGCGATGAGGAAAGCGGCGCGACCGTATGCACCGACGAGCGACTTCGATCCACCGGCCGGCGAGGGCGCGAAGAGCGAGGGCCTGTTTGAACTGCCGCGCGGCGACCTGCCGATCCTCGTCGCGGCGCGCCTGAGCCTGAGCTTTCCGCTGCTGTTCTCGGCGGTGCCGCTGTGGGCGGTCGACCACGAGATGCCGCGCGAAGAGAGGGTGCTCAAGCGCTGCTGGTTCTCCGACGGCGGGCTGTGCTCGAACTTCCCGATCCACCTGTTCGATGCGGCGGTGCCGCGCTGGCCGACCTTCGGGCTGTGGCTGGGCCAGCGCAACCCATTCCGACGCAACCAATTCGTCTGGTTGCCGAAGACGCACCTGCAGGGCAGCCGCGACAGCTGGCAGCGTTTCGACCCGACCGACGACGGCACGCGGCTGCAGGCGCCCGAGCGGGTGCACAAGCCGCTGGGTTTCCTCGCGGGCTTCCTGCTGGCGGCCGGACTCACCGCGAAGGACTGGCAGGACCGCAGCGCGATGCGCCTGGCCACCGCGCGCAACCGGGTCGCGCGGCTGGCGTTGCGGCCGGGCGAGGGCGAGCTGCACATCGGCATGCCGCGCAAGCG
>NZ_JBFUGN010000253.1:0-7111 GCF_056402895.1 Rhizobacter sp. P3_B12
CAGGTCCAGCAGGTCGCTGTCGCTGCTGGTGGTGCAGATCTTGAAACGGCGCATGCCGTCGGCCGACATGCCGTTGTCCAGCGGCTCGATGGTGCCGAGGTCGGTGATTTCCTTGAACAGCTCGACCAGGTTGTCGGCGTCCGTCAGGTTCTTCAGCGGGCCGACGCGCAGTTCGAGCACGCGGGCGTGGCCGGCGGTCGACGGGGCGGGCATCGCCGACGACGATGCGGCGGCCTTGGGCTTTTCGGCCGGGGCGGCGGCAGACGCGACAACGGCGACCGGGGGCGCCTCGCCGGCGACCATCGCGCGGATGTTGAACAGCAGCTCGGTGGTGTCGAGTTCGGCACCGCCGTTGCCCTGGTGGCGTGCCAGCTGGGCGCGCAGCGCGTCGCCCGATTGCAGCAGCACGTCGACCATCGGCGCGGTCGGGGTCAGTTCATGGCGGCGCAGCTTGTCCAGCAGCGTCTCCATCTGGTGCGTCAGCTCGGCGACATCGGAGAAGCCGAAGGTCGCGGCGCCGCCCTTGATCGAGTGGGCGCAGCGGAAGATCGCGTTGAGCTCCTCGTCGTCGGCCGACTCGATGTCGAGGTCGAGCAGCAGCTTCTCCATGCGGTCGAGGTTCTCGCCCGCTTCCTCGAAGAAGACCTGATAGAACTGGCTCAGGTCGATGCCGGCGCTCAGCTGAGAGCCTTCGGAGGTCATCTCGCCCATGGCGTGCTCCTGGATGGAATGTCGTTATTTGTCAATGGCGAACAGGTCGGTGCGCGAGCCGCGAAGCTCAGCGCACGACCTTCTTGATGACTTCGATCAGCTTGGCCGGATCGAAAGGCTTGACCAGCCAGCCGGTGGCGCCTGCGCTGCGCCCTGCCTGCTTCATCTGGTCGCTCGACTCGGTGGTCAGGATCAGGATCGGCGTGCTCTTGAACTTCGGGTTGTCGCGCAGCTTCTTCGTCAGGCTGATGCCGTCCATGCGGGGCATGTTCTGGTCGGTCAGCACGAGGTCGAAGTCGCGACCGCTGGTCTTCTCGTACGCGTCCTGGCCGTCCACGGCCTCGACGACGTTGTAGCCGGCGCTCTTCAGCGTGAAGGACACCATCTGGCGCATGGAGGCGGAATCGTCGACCGCGAGGATGGAATGCATGGTTTTCTCCGGATTTCTCGAAAACTGTTTCGGTAGGTGGGACTGGAGTCTTGAGGGGTGGCCTAGAACAACTCGATGGAGCCGACGTCCATTTCGGCCTGGGTCACCGGGTTGGGTCGCAACGGGGCTTCCTCGACCACGGTCTCACCGTCTTCGTCATCCGCGAAGGCCTCGCGGGCCAGCCGATCGACGCAGTTGCGCAACCGGCGGTTGGTGTGGTGGATCAGCTGGGACGCCATGTCCTGGAACTGCAGCGCGGTGACCGCACCGCCCAGGTCCTGCATGACCCCGCTGAACACCTGATCGCTTTCTTCGCCCGAGTGGGGGCGTTCACGCAGGACGCGGATCTGTTCCGACGCGCCGTAGAAACGCTGCATCAGCGTGTCGCAGGCGTCGGCCAGCAGGGTCTGAAGGCGTTCCAGATCGTTGGTGGCCGACATCAGGTGGTCCTGCAGGTCGGCGGCGGCCAGCAGTGCCATGCCCGCGGGGGCGGGTGGCATGCCGGCATCGTTGGCGTCGTTCATCTGCATCCGAATCTCCGCTCGAAGGTGAGGGATGGGGCGCTGCGCAGGGGAGCTCCTGCGCAGGGCGTGCTATCTGTCTGCCATTTTCGGCAGGGGGGCGGAAAGCATTAGCTCAATCACCGGTGAAAAGCGCTGCCATTTCGAATGGCTCCCGGGAGCGTGCGAAGTTGGCACCTCCGAACCGGTTGCTTGGCATACTCGGGCCATGTCACCGCCTCTTGCCGAGCAGCGCCTGCGCCTCCTGCACCTGGAGGATTCCGAGCTCGACCACCACCTGACGCTGGCCCACCTGCGTCGCGGCGGGCTCGATGTCGACGCGGTGCGGGTCGATTCCGAGGTCGAGTTCCTGCGCGAGCTGGAGCCGTCGCAGGAGTGGGACATCATCGTGTCCGACTACAACCTGCCGGGCTTTTCGGGCCTGGTGGCGCTGGACCTGCTGAAGGCGAGCGGGCGCAGCATCCCGTTCATCCTGGTGTCCGGCGAGATCGGCGAGGACACCGCGGTCGAGGCGATGCGCAATGGCGCGAGCGACTACCTGCTGAAGAACAACCTGGCGCGGCTGGTGCCGGCGCTGCTGCACGCGGTGGAGGCGCACGAGCTGCTGCTGGCGCGCCAGCGTGCCGACCGCGAGCTGGGCGAGCAGAAGCAGCGGGTGCACGAACTGGCGCAGCATCTGCAGACCAGCGTCGAATCGGAGCGGGCGGCGATTGCGCGCGAGATCCATGACGATGTGGGCGGTTCGTTGACGGCGCTGAAGTTCGACCTGGCGTGGATTGCGCGGCATTCCGATTCGCCGGAGGTGCTGGCGCGGGTCAATTCGGCGCTCGAGACGGTGAGTCATGCGATCGAGGCGAGCCAGCGGGTGATGCACAACCTGCGGCCGGCGATCCTGGAGCAGGGGCTGGTGGCGGCGTTGCAGTGGATGGCGAGCCGTTTCGAGAAGCGCACCGGCGTGACCTGCGAGTTCCGCAGCCGCTACGACCATCTCACGTTGCCGGCGGGTGTGCCGCTGGTGGCGTACCGCACGGCGCAGGAGGCGTTGACCAACGTGACCAAGCATGCGCATGCGAGCCATGTGCAGATCGACCTGACGCTGGCGGGCGGGGTGTTGTCGCTCGAGATCAGCGACAACGGCCGGGGCCTGCACCATGACGACCTGGCGAAGGTGCGTTCGTTCGGCATCCGTGGGCTGCACGAGCGGGCCGGCACGGTAGGCGGCTGGGTGGACCTGAGCAGCGGGCCGGCCGGGACGACGTTGATCCTGTCGGTGCCGCTGGAGATGATGTCGGAGGAGTTGGACTTCGAGCTCGCCGAGGAACCGTCGGCGCCATATGACCCGACGGTGTGGGGGAATATCTGATGATCAAAGTGATTCTGTGCGACGACCATGCGTTGATCCGGCGCGGCATTCGCGACACCTTGTCGGACGCTCCGGACATCGAGGTGATCGGCGAGGCGGGTGATTACACCGAGCTGCGTTCGTTGTTGCGCACGACGGGTGGCTGCGACGTGCTGGTGCTGGACATCAACCTGCCGGGCCGCAGCGGGCTGGACGTGCTGCACGTGCTGAAGGACGAAGGCTCGACGATGCGGGTGCTGGTGGTGTCGATGTACCCCGAGGACCAGTACGCGATCCGGGCGCTGAGGGCCGGCGCATTCGKCTACGTGAACAAGGGCGGCGACCCCGCGACGATCGTGGCCGCGGTGCGCACGGTGGGGCAAGGGCGCAAGTACGTGACACCGGAGATTGCGCAGATGCTGGTGGAGAGCCTGACGACGCCCTCGACGGAAGCTGCGCACGAGAAACTGTCGGACCGAGAGTTGCAGACGCTGGTGATGATTGCGTCGGGAAAACGGCTCTCGGACATCGCAGAAGAGTTGATGCTCAGCCCGAAGACGGTGAGCGTCTATCGGGCCCGAGTGCTCGAGAAGCTAGGGCTTTCGAACAACTCGGAGATGACCGTCTACGCGATCCGCAACGGCCTGGTCGGCAGCGAGTAGTCGGCCTGCCGAGGGACGATGCGTAGCGAGCTGCGTGGAGAAGAACGGCCAACAATCCCAATGAAGGTGGATGTCTAGCCGAAGTGGCAGTGTTGTCCGCAGCGAGACTGAACGAACCGTATGGTTTTCCAGGCCCTTTGCTTTGGTTACTTTCATTTGGGCTCAAATGAAAGTGACTCGCCCGCCGGGGCGAAACCCGGCAGCAGCCTCACGCAGTGAGAAGAATCAGAACCCGAGGCTCGCCAGCAGGTCGTCCACTTCACCCTGATTGGCGACCACATCCGTGCGCCCTTCCGGATTGACCACCGGCCCGTTGAGGATCGACGAATCCACCTTCTGCACCTGCTCCGGCGGAGCCGCCTGCACCAGCAGCTTGACCAGGCTGTCTTCCAGGTCGGATGCCAGCGCGACGACCTTGGCCACGACCTGGCCGGTCAGGTCATGGAAGTCCTGCGCCATCATGATGTCGGTCAGGTGCAGGTCGATGCGTGCGGTCGCTGCCTCGACGTCACCGACGAAATTCATCACCGAACCCGAGGCCACCGCCTTCACCGGGTCGGCCACGATGGCCGCCGCGATGCGGCGCGTGTCGGCAGCGATGTTCGCGTGCTCGAGCTTGGCCTGGTCGACCGAATTCAGCACCTTGTTGGCCGCAGCACCGGTCTTCTCGGCGATGTAGTTCAGGCGGCTGCGCGCGTCGGGCAGGTTGTCGGCCGCGGTCTGCAGCTTGGGGATCACGCCGAGCTGCATCAGCGTGTCGTGCAACTGGCGCGTGATCACGCCGAGCTGCTGGAAGACCTCGGGCGAGGCCGCAGCCGTCGGCGGGGCCAGGGTGGCCATCGTATCCATCTTCATGATGTGTTCCCTTGTACGTCGGGGGGCTGGTGCGGCATCAGGCCGCGGTGGCCAGCTTCTGCATGATCTTCTGGACTTTTTCTTCCAGCGTGGCCTTCGTGAAGGGCTTGACGATGTAGCCGGCCGCGCCGTCCTGCGCCGCCCGCACGATGTCTTCCTTGCGCGCCTCGGCGGTCACCATCAGCACCGGCAGGTGCTTCAGGCTCGCATCGGCCTTCACCGCCGACAACAGCTCGAAGCCGTTCATGTTCGGCATGTTGATGTCGCTGACGACGAAGTCGAACTTCGCGTTCTTCAGCATGTTCAACGCCACCGCGCCATCCTCGGCCTCTTCGGCGTTGTTGTAGCCGATCTCCTTCAGCAACCCGCGCACGATGCGGCGCATGGTCGAGAAGTCGTCGACGATCAGGAATTTCAAATCGGTGCTCATGAGAGTCCTCGCTGGGTCGCTTGGGGCGGTGGTACGGTGTAGAGCCTGGAATCGGCTGCTTTGCGGCTGTTATCGGGCAGTCGCGGCGGAAGTTGAGGGCGGCGTGATCGCCCCCTCGGCAGCCGGCGCTTCGGGTTCCGGTGCCAACGGCGTGTTCTGGAAGAAGCGGTCCTCCGCATCACGGTTCATCACGATGATGCTGATGCGCCGGTTCGACGGGCTCCGCGGGTCGTTGCGGTCGAACAGCGCGCTCGACGCGAGCCCCTGCACCCGCAGCATCCTGTCCTCGGGCAGCCCGCCCATCAGCAGTTCGCGGCGCGATGCATTGGCGCGGTCCGACGACAGCTCCCAGTTGCTGTAGCCGCGCTCGCCGCCGCCGAAGGCCGCCGCGTCGGTGTGGCCCTCCAGCGTCAGCCGGTTCGGTACCTCGGCGAGCACGCCGCCGATCTCCTGCAGCAGCTCGCGCATGTAGGGTTTGACCAGCGCGCTGCCGCTGTCGAACATCGGCCGGTTCTGCTCGTCGACGATCTGGATGCGCAGGCCGTCCGGCGTCATGTCGAGCCGGATCTGCGATTTCAGCGCGGCCAGCTTCGGGTTCGCCGCCAGCACGTCCTCGACATGCTGCTTCAGCACCTGCAGCCGCTGCGCCTCGGCCTGGCGCTGCTCGGCCTTCATCGCCGCCAGGTTGATCGTGCTGCGCGACGCGGTGTCGCCCTTCTTGACCTGGCCGCCGCTGCGGGTGAGGTCGGTGCCGCCGCCCTTGATCACGTGCGACGAATCGCCCGAGCCGCTGCCGCCGCTCAGCAGCGCCACCTTCAGCGGCGCCTGGAAATAGTCGGCGATGCCCTTCTTGTCGCCCTCGGTCGTCGAGCCGAGCAGCCACATCAGCAGGAAGAACGCCATCATCGCCGTCACGAAGTCGGCATAGGCGATCTTCCACGCGCCGCCATGGGCGCCGTGGCCGCCCTTCTTGACGCGCTTGATGATGATCGGCTGCAGCTTCTTCGAATCGCCGGCCATTACGGAGCGTCCTTCACTTCTTGCCCTTCACGTGGCCTTCGAGTTCGGCGAAGGTCGGGCGGTCGGTCGAGTACAGCACCTTGCGGCCGAATTCCACTGCCACCTGCGGCGCATAGCCCTGCATGCTTGCGAGCAGCGTGGTCTTGATGCACTGCAGCTCCTTGCCGTTCTCGTCGTTCTTCTGTTCCATCAGCCCGGCCAGCGGCTCCGCGACTGCATAGGCCAGCAGGATGCCGAGGAAGGTGCCGACGAGCGCCGAGCCGATCATGCCGCCGAGGATCGCGGGCGGCTGGCCCACCGAGCCCATCGTGTTCACCACGCCGAGCACTGCGGCCACGATGCCGAACGCCGGCAGCGCGCCGGCCAGCCGGGCGATCGCCGCGGCGGGCGCATGCGCCTCGTGGTGGTGGGTGTCGATCTCGCTGTCCATGAGGCTCTCGATCTCGTGGGCGTTCAGGTTGCCCGAGACCATCATGCGCAGGTAGTCGGTGACGAACTCGACCACGTGGTGGTCGTTGCCCACTGTCGCGTATTTCTTGAAGAGTGCCGATTCGTGCGGGCGCTCGACGTCGTTCTCGATCGACATCAGGCCTTCCTTGCGCGCCTTCTGCAGGATGTCGTAGAGCAGCGCCAGCAGCTCCATGTAGCGTGCCTTCGAGTATTTCGAGCCCTTCAGCAGCGGCGGCAGTGCTGCCAGCGTCGCCTTCAGCACCTTCGGCTGGTTGTTCACGACGAAGGCGCCGAGCGAGCCGCCCAGGATGGCCATCAGTTCGGTCGGCAGGGCGTGGATGATCACGCCCATGTTCCCGCCGTGCAGGACATAGGCGCCGAAGATGCACCCGAGGGCAACCGCGTAACCGATGAGGACGAACATGTTCCAGGCTGTTCCGTGTAAGGGGGAGTGCGCACGCCGCGCTGGTCTCGGACCGTTATCGGCCCCCACCCCAGTCACTTGAGTGTCGGGGGGGGGAGGGTTCGGCAATCGCTCGAACAGCGCTGGAAAATCGCCTTCTCGCCCCTGCGGGGGGGCTTCTTTTCACTGCGTGGGGCTGCTGCCGGGTCTCGCCCCGGCGGGCGAGTCACTTTCATTTGAGCCCAAATGAAAGTAACCAAAGCAAAGGGCTTTGAAAACCATGCGGT
>NZ_JBFUGN010000254.1:0-7105 GCF_056402895.1 Rhizobacter sp. P3_B12
GCGTTGGGCCTGGTCGCGCAGGCTCTCGGCGGCGGCGGCCGATTCCTCGACCAGCGCGGCGTTCTGCTGCGTCATCTGGTCGAGTTGAGTGACTGCCGTGTTGATCTGGCCGATGCCGTCGCTCTGCTCGGACGAGGCGGCGGTGATCTCGCCGATGATGTCCGAGACGCGCTGCACCGAGCCGACGATCTCCTGCATCGTCTGGCCGGCGTCGGCCACCAGGCGCGAGCCGGCATCCACCCGCTCGACGCTCGCGCCGATCAGGCTCTTGATTTCCTTCGCGGCGTCGGCCGAGCGGCCGGCCAGGCTGCGCACCTCGCTGGCGACGACCGCGAAGCCGCGGCCCTGCTCGCCGGCACGGGCCGCTTCGACCGCGGCGTTCAGTGCCAGGATGTTGGTCTGGAAGGCGATGCCGTCGATCACGCCGATGATGTCGGCGATCTTCTTCGAGCTGGCATTGATCTCGTTCATCGTCGTGACGACCTGCGAGACCACCGAGCCGCCGCGTGCCGCGACTTCAGCGGCCGACGACGCGAGCTGGTTGGCCTGGCGGGCCGAATCGGCGCTCTGCTTGACGGTGCCGGTCAACTGCTCCATTGACGACGCGGCCTGCTGCAGGTTGCTCGCCGTCTGCTCGGTGCGGGCGCTCAGGTCCTGGTTGCCGGTGGCGATCTCGGTGCTGGCGGTCGAGATGCTGTCGGTGCTCTGGCGCACCTGGCCGACCAGGCGGCCGAGCGATTCCTGCATCGTCTTCAGCGACTGCAGCAGCTCGGCGGCTTCGTCCTGGCCCTGCACGTGGATGTGCTGCGTCAGGTCGCCGGCGCTGATGGCGCGGGCAATCTGCTGGGCCTGCGCGATCGGCTTCGTGACCGAGCGGGTCACGCGCCAGGCCAGCAGCGCGGCCAGCAGCATCGCGCCGGCGCCGCCCAGGCCGAGCGCGAGCATGCCGACGAAGCCGGCGCTGTCCGCCCGCTCCTTGGTGGCCGTCATGCTGTCGCGCTGGCCCTGGATGAGCTTCTCGACGCTGTCGCTGTAGGCCCTGGATGCAGGGAACAGCTTGTCCATCACCTCGGCGGTGACGTCCTCGCCGGCTTCCTTGCGCTTGAGCAGGCTGTTGCGCAGGCCCTGGTAGGCGTCGCGCTGCACGTTCACCGCCTCCAGCAGCCGCTTGTCGGCGTCCGAGGTGGCGATCTCCTGCATGCGCTTCAGGCGCTCGGTCTGCGCGGTCACGACGTCCTTCATCTCGGCGCGCACGCGGGTCTTGATCTGTTCGTCGTTCGCGAAGAACACCACCCAGTTGCGGGCGGTGTTAGACTCGATCGCGCGGCCCCAGCGCTCGGACAGCGAGAGCTTCTCGGAATCGAGCGTGCCGAGCTGCTCCGACAAGGTGCGCATCGTCGAGATGCGATCGAGGCCGAAACCGACAGCCGCGGCGCACAGCAGTGCGATCGAACCGAACCCGACCGCGAGACGCGGACCCAGGCGCATGGCAGACAGCGAGAACATCGCGAACTTCCCTTCTTGTTGGAGCCGCCTCCCAGGCGGCCTGTCGATCGTTCGGAGTGCAGGCCTCAGGCCTGCTGGAGACGGAAACTGCCGACTGCTTGCGCGAGCCGTGCCGCCTGGTCCTTCAGGCTTTCAGCGGCTGCCGTGGACTGTTCGACCAGCGCGGCGTTCTGCTGCGTCATCTGGTCGAGCTGGTTGACGGACTGGTTGACCTGGCCGATGCCATCGCTCTGCTCGGCGGCGGCGGTGCTGATCTCGCCGATGATGTCGCTGACGCGCTGCACCGAGCCGACGATCTCGCTCATGGTCTTGCCCGCATCGGCCACCAGGCGCGAACCGGCTTCGACGCGGTCGACGCTGGCGCCGATCAGGCCCTTGATCTCCTTGGCGGCGTCGGCGCTGCGCTGCGCGAGGCTGCGCACTTCGCTGGCGACGACCGCGAAGCCGCGGCCCTGTTCGCCGGCGCGCGCCGCTTCAACGGCGGCGTTCAGCGCCAGGATGTTGGTCTGGAAGGCGATGCCGTCGATCACGCCGATGATGTCGGCGATCTTCTTCGAACTGGCATTGATCTCGTCCATCGTGGTCACGACCTGCGAGACCACCGAGCCGCCGCGTGCCGCGACCTCGGCGGCCGACGAGGCCAGCTGGTTGGCCTGGCGGGCCGAGTCGGCGCTCTGCTTGACGGTGCCGGTGATCTGCTCCATCGACGAGGCCGCGCGCTGCAGGTTGCTCGCCGTCTGTTCGGTGCGGGCGCTCAGGTCCTGGTTGCCGGTCGCGATCTCGCTGCTGGCGGTCGTGATCGAGTCGACCGAGCTGCGCACCGAGCCGATCATCTGCTGGAAGCGCTGGCGCATGCCTTCGACATTGCGGATCAGCTCGCCGATCTCGTCGCGCTGCGCGCTGTGGCAGGGCTGCGTCAGGTCGCCGGCCGCCAGCACCGTGACGGCGCGCGACAGCTCCTGCAGCGGGCGGCCGACCCAGCGCCGCATCATCAGGAACAGCCCGCCGCCGAGCAGCAGCGCGGCGATGCCGAGCAGCGTCGCGAACGGCACGATGGTGGCCCAGTGGGTCTTCATCGCCTCGCTGTCCGACACCTCGGACACCACCCACTGGTTGCCGGCCTTGGCCTTGCGCAGCACGGCCCAGTGGTCGTCGTGCTTGGTCTCGAGCACGGCCCCGCCGTCCTTCGCCCAGCCGCCAGGGGCGGTCTCGAGGCGGGCCAGCAACGCCTTGGCGTCCGGATAGGTCTCCAGCACCTTCTTGCCCTTGGCGCTCGGGTGCACGACGAAGACGGCCTCTTCGGGCGACTTCTTCGGGTCGATCACGTAGACGCCGCCGCTGTCGAAGAAGCGGATGTCGCTCGCGAGCTTGTCGATCGCCGCCTGGAAGGCGGAGGTGTCGAAGCCGATGAACAGGATGCCGATGACCTTGCCGCCGGCGTCCTTGATCGGCTCGTAGCGGGTCATGTAGGGCGTGCCGAACAGCACCGCGCGGCCGGTGTAGGTCTGGCCGGCCATCATCAGGTCATGGGCCGGGTGGCTCGCGCCGAGCATGGTGCCGACGGCGCGCTCGCCGTTTTCCTTCTTCAGCGAGGTGGTGATGCGCTGGAAGTCGTCGCCCTTGCGGGCGAACACGGTGGCCACGCCGCCGCTTTGCTGCGCGAACTCGTCCACCTGCGCGAAGTTGCCGTTCAGCGGCGTGTCGCCGACCTTCAGCGTGGTGCTCGCCTCGTCCAGCGTGAAGGGCTGCTTGAACTCGTTCTTGAAGTTGGCGAAGAACTTCTCGACCAGCACGCGCGAGGTCATGTCGAACGCGTCGATCGAATCGGCGACCGATTGCGTCTTGTCGGCCACCCAGGTGACGATGCGCTCGCGCGAGCGGTCGGCCGCCACCAGGCTCATCGTGGCGCAGATCGCAAACAGGACCACCGACAGGCTCAGCGCCCCGATGATCGAAACCTTGCGCGCGACCGAGCCGCGGCTGTCAAGCGCCGTGTTCATGAAATCCTTGGAGAGAGAAGAGAGGAAAGCCGGGAAACCTCAGGGGCTGTCGATCAGGCCCATCTCGGCGCTGGCCATCAGCGCCTCGATGTCCATCAGGATCAGCATGCGGTCGTTGACGCTGGAGATGCCGGTGATGAAGCTGGTGTCGACGGCGGAGGCCATCTCGGGGGCCGGCTTGATCGAATCGCGCGAGAGCTCGAGCACGTCGCTGACCGAGTCGACGACGGCACCGACGACACGGCCGCGCACGTTCAGCACGATGACGACGGTGAAGCTGTTGTAGTCGTTGGAGTCGCAGCCGAGCTTCAGGCGCAGGTCGACGATCGGGACGATGACGCCGCGCAGGTTGACCACGCCCTTGATGAAGGCGGGGGCGTTGGCGATGCGGGTGGGCGCCTCGTAGGAGCGGATCTCCTGCACTTTCAGGATGTCGATGCCGTATTCCTCGGCGCCGAGGCGGAAGGTGAGGAACTCGCCGCCGGACTGGGCGGCGGTGGCCGCGCGGGCGGCTTCGTGCCGGGCCACGTGGGAGGCTTCGTGGATCATGTCCATGGTGGGTCCTGTCAGGTGCGGAAGACTGCGTTGCCGTCACTATCGGCGCCGCCGGGATGAACTGAAGGGTGGATCAGCGCGTCCCGGGCCGGCCAGATCGGCGGGTCGGAAGGTTTGTCAGAAGGTTTCCCAGTCGTCGCTGGGGGCGGTGGTGGCGAAGGCCGGGCCCGCCACGGGGGCGGGCGCCGGGCTCGGGGCGGTGGCTGCGACTTTCGTCACGACCGGGGCCGGTTTCGCGAGCGGCGATGCCGGAGTTGCCGCGGGGGACCTGGCCTTGGTGACCGGCGTGGCCGTCGCAAGTGCCGGCTTGGCCGTCACGACCGGCTTCGGTGCGGACACGGCGGCCGGCGCGGGCGCCGCATGGATGCCGTGGCTGTCGAGCCGGAAGGTCGCGACGACCGACGCGAGGCGCTGCGCCTGATCGCGCAGGCTCTCGGCGGCGGCGGCCGATTCCTCGACCAGCGCGGCATTCTGTTGCGTCATCTGGTCGAGCTGCGTCACGGCGGTGTTGACCTGCCCGATGCCATCGCTCTGTTCCGACGACGCGGCGGTGATCTCGCCGATGATGTCGCTGACGCGCTGCACCGAGCCGACGATCTCCTGCATCGTCTTGCCGGCGTCCGCCACCAGGCGCGATCCGGAATCCACTTTCTCGACCGAGGCGCCGATCAGCGCCTTGATCTCGCGGGCGGCCTGCGCGCTGCGCTGGGCCAGGCTGCGCACCTCGCCGGCGACGACCGCGAAGCCGCGGCCTTGTTCACCGGCACGGGCCGCTTCGACCGCGGCGTTCAGCGCCAGGATGTTGGTCTGGAAGGCGATGCCGTCGATCACGCCGATGATGTCGCTGATCTTCTTCGACGATGCATTGATCTCGTCCATCGTGGTCACGACCTGCGAGACCACCGAGCCGCCGCGGGCTGCCACTTCAGCGGCCGACGAGGCGAGTTGATTGGCCTGGCGGGCCGAATCGGCGCTCTGCTTGACGGTGCCGGTCAGCTGCTCCATCGACGAGGCGGCCTGCTGCAGGTTCGACGCCGTCTGCTCGGTGCGGGCGCTCAGGTCCTGGTTGCCGGTCGCGATCTCGGCGCTGGCGGTCGAGATGCTGTCGGTCGAGTTGCGCACCTGGCCGACCAGCGCGCGCAGCGACTCCTGCATGTTCGACAAGGCCTGCATCAGCTGCGTCGATTCGTCGCGGCCGCTCAGCGTGATCTGGTTGGTCAGGTCGCCGCGCGCGATCGACGCGGCCAGCGTCTGCGCCTCGGTCATCGGGCGGCAGATGCTCTGCATGTTGACCAGCGTGGCGGGCACGACGATCAGGATCGCGATGCCCAGCGCCACCGCGAACAGCACGACGGTCTGGCGCGTCATCGTCTGGCGCTCGGCCTCGGCCTGCGAGCCTTCGGCGCCCAGTGACTTCTGCAGGTCGGCGGCCGATTTCTCGGCGGCAGCGATCGCTTCCTTGGCGCGGCCCATCACCCGGTTCGCCACCGTGGCCGAGTCGTAGCCGCTGTTCTCCAGCTGCTTGATCACCGGGGCCATCGCGGTCGCGTAGGTGCCGAGTTCGGCTTCCATGCGCTTGGCCAGCGCCGTGCTGTCGTCGGGCGTACCGTCCTGCAGCTTCTTCAGCTGGGTGATCACCCGCTCGCGTGCCGCCGTCCACTGCCCGCTGAAGCGCGTGACTTCCTCGGACTTCTCGTAGTTGACGATCATTTCCTTCTCGGCCAGGCGCATCTCGCCGAGCGCGGTGCGCAACGCGGCCAGCGTGTTGGTGTCGGCGAACGAGCTGGTCATGAAGGCGGTGCTCTGCGCCTGCATGCGCAGCAGCCCGGTCAGGCCGGCGCCGCCGACCAGTGCGAGCAGGGCCAGCACGATGGCGATCGCGCCGATCATGCGGGTGCGGATCGTGAATTGACGCATCAGGTGGGTGAGGTTCATGAGCGCTCTCCGGCGAGCTGGAAGTTGTTGACGATGCTGCGCAGCCGTGCCGCCTGGTCTTTCAGGCTTTCCGCGGCGGCTGCCGACTCCTCCACCAGTGCCGCGTTCTGCTGCGTCATCTGGTCGAGCTGGGTGACGGATCCGTTCACCTGGCCGATGCCTTCGCTCTGCTCGGCGGCGGCGGCGGTGATCTCGCTGATGATGTCGGTCACGCGCTGGACCGAGCCGACGATCTCGTTCATCGTCTGGCCGGCGTCGGCCACCAGGCGCGAACCGGAATCGACCTTCTCGACCGAGGCGCCGATCAGCGCCTTGATCTCTTTCGCCGCCTGCGCGCTGCGCTGCGCGAGGCTGCGCACTTCGCTGGCGACGACCGCGAAGCCGCGGCCCTGTTCGCCGGCGCGTGCCGCTTCGACGGCGGCGTTCAGCGCGAGGATGTTGGTCTGGAACGCGATGCCGTCGATGACGCCGATGATGTCGGCGATCTTCTTCGAGCTGGCATTGATCTCGTCCATCGTGGTCACGACCTGCGCGACGACCGAGCCGCCGCGCGCCGCGACTTCAGCGGCCGACGAGGCCAGCTGGTTGGCCTGGCGGGCCGACTCGGCGCTCTGCTTGACGGTGCCGGTCAGCTGGTCCATCGACGAGGCGGTCTGCTGCAGGTTGCTCGCCGCCTGTTCGGTGCGGTGGCTCAGGTCCTGGTTGCCGGTCGCGATCTCGGCGCTGGCGTTCTCGATCGACGACGACGATTCGAGCACCGTCGCGAGCGAGCGGCTGAGCTGTTGCGTCATGCGGTCGAGCGCGTGCATCAGGTCGCCGAGTTCGTCCGTGCGGTCGCTGCGCGCGTCGATCGCCAGGTTGCCGCCGGCCACCTGGTCGGCGACGCGGGCGGCGCGGCTCAGCTCGCCGACGATGCGGCGCTGCATCAGCCAGGCCACGCCGACCGTCGCGGCGGCGGCCAGCAGGCCGAGCGMGCCCAGCAGCAGGCTGGTGCGGCGCGAGCGGGCGGCGGAGCCGTCCATCGACGCCGACGACTGCCGGTCCATGCGGGCGACCATGCCGCCCATGCCCTTGGCGAGGGCGCCGAAGCTCTCGTCGGCGCCCTGCAT
>NZ_JBFUGN010000255.1:0-7096 GCF_056402895.1 Rhizobacter sp. P3_B12
GCTGCAGGCTGATCAGGCCGAGCTCCATCGCGAGCGGACCGAGCCCGTAGCGGCCCGACGCGGCATCCTGCGCGATCAAGCCGAGCTTGCCGAAGCTCACGAGATAGGGGTGGGCCTTGGCCGGCGCCATGCCGGCTTCGCGCGCCAGGTCCTTCAAGGCCATCGGCCGGCCGTGGTGGGCGAGCGCACGCAGCAGCTGGCCGCCGACCTCGATGCTCTGGATGCCACGAGGGGTGCTGGGAGTCATCCTGGAATTCGTGTATGTAGAATTGATTAGACAGTAACGAATCTGCTGTCGAAAATCAAGGAGACCCGCCATGGCTTCACCTGAACCCCTGCGCTACCAGAGCGGCTTCGGCAACCAGTTCGCGAGCGAGGCGGTGCCCGGCGTGCTGCCGCTCGGCCGCAACAGCCCGCAGAAGGCGGCGCACGGCCTGTATGCCGAGCTGCTGAGCGGCAGTGCCTTCACTGCGCCGCGCGCCGAGAACCGGCGCACCTGGATGTACCGGCGCCAGCCGTCGGTGGTGGTCGGCGGCTACGCGCCGTATGCGCAGCCGTGGTGGAAGAGCGGCGCGGCCGACGGCGTGGCGGCGCCGCCCGACCCGCTGCGCTGGGCGCCGACCGCGGTGCCCGAGGCCGCGGCCGAGCCGCTGGACTTCGTCGACGGGCTGCGCAGCATCGTCGTCAACGGCGATGTCGATGCGCAGGTCGGCATGGCCGCGCACATCGCGTTCATCAACCGCTCGATGACGCAGCGCGCCTTCGTCAATGCCGATGGCGAGATGCTGCTGGTGCCACAGCAGGGCACGCTGATGATCACCACCGAGCTCGGCCTGCTGCAGGTGGCGCCCGGCGAGATCGCGCTGCTGCCGCGCGGCCTGGCGTTCAAGGTGGCGGTCGACGGGCCGTCGCGGGTCTACGTCTGCGAGAACCACGGCGCGCATTTCCGCTTGCCGGAGCTGGGGCCGATCGGCAGCAACGGCCTCGCGAACCCGCGCGACTTCCAGGCGCCGGTCGCGGCCTTCGAGCCCGACGCGGCACCGCACGAGCTGATCAAGAAATACGGCGGCCGGCTGTGGTCGGCACGCTGCGCGGCCTCGCCGTTCAACGTGGTCGGCTGGCACGGCAACCTCGCGCCGCTGAAGTACGACACGGCGGACTTCATGGCGATCGGCTCGATCAGCTTCGACCACCCGGACCCATCGATCTTCACGGTGCTCACGTCGCCGAGCGACACGCCGGGCACGGCCAATTGCGACTTCGTGATCTTCCCGCCGCGCTGGCTGGTGGCCGAGGACACGTTCCGCCCGCCCTGGTACCACCGCAACCTGATGAGCGAGTTCATGGGCCTGGTGCACGGCCAGTACGACGCGAAGCCCGAAGGCTTCCGCCCTGGCGGTGCCAGCCTGCACAACTGCATGGTGCCGCACGGGCCGGATGCCGATGCGTTCGAGCGCGCCTCGAATGCGCCGCTCGCGCCGCACAAGCTCGACAACACGCTGGCCTTCATGTTCGAGAGCCGCTACCGTTTCCGGCCCACCGACTGGGCGATGAACGGCGGCGCGCTCGATGCCGCGTATGCCGATTGCTGGCGCAACCTGAAGGATGGATTCCAATGAGCGACGCTCTCGACGACACGAACGACGCGGGGCTGCGCAGCTGGGTCGCCTCGGCGCAGGATCCGCTGACCGACTTTCCGCTGCAGAACCTGCCGCTCGGGCGCTTTCGACGGCAGGGCAGCGACGAGCCCTGGCGGGGCGGCGTGGCGATCGGCGACATGGTGCTCGACCTGCGCCTTGCGCACGAGCTGTGCCCGTGGTCGCCCGAGGTGTCTCGGGTGATGGAGCCGCTGGCGCGCGGCGATCTCAACGCCTTCATCGCGCTGGGGGCCGCGGCACGCCGCACGCTGCGCGCCGCGTTGTCGAATGCATTGCGCGAAGGCTCCGACGACGAGCCGTGGCTGCAATCCTGCCTGGTGCCGCAGGCCCAGGCCGCGATGGCGCTGCCTTGCAAGGTCGGCGACTACACCGATTTCTACACCGGCATCCACCACGCGACGACCGTCGGAAAACTGTTCCGCCCGGAGCAGCCGCTGCTGCCGAACTACGAGTGGGTGCCGATCGGCTACCACGGCCGCAGCTCGTCGCTGCAGGTCAGCGGGCAGGCCTTCCATCGCCCGCGCGGGCAGTACAGGACAGACGCCGCGGCACCGGTGTTCGGGCCTTGCCAGCGGCTCGACTACGAGCTGGAGCTCGGCGCGATCATCGGCCCCGGCAACGCGCTCGGCGAGCCGATCCCGATGGCGCGGGCCGAGGACCACCTGGCGGGGCTGGTGCTGCTGAACGACTGGTCGGCGCGCGACGTTCAGGCCTGGGAGTACCAGCCGCTCGGGCCCTTCCTCGGGAAGAGCTTCGCGACCACGCTGTCGCCGTGKATCGTCACGATGGAGGCGCTGCAGCCGTTTCGCCGGCCGTTCGAGCGGGCGGCCGACCGGCCGCAGCCGCTGCCGCACCTCGACGGCGAGGCCAACCGCGCGCAGGGCGCGATCGACATCGTGCTGGAGGTGTGGCTGCAGACGCCGGCGATGAGCGCGCGCGGCGATGCGGCGGTGCGGCTGATGCAGTCGAACTTCCGCGACGCGTACTGGACGCTCGCGCAGCTGGTGGCGCACCACAGCAGCAACGGCTGCAACCTGCGCCCGGGCGACCTGCTGGGCAGCGGCACGCAATCGGGGCCGTTGCCGGAGCAGGGCGGCTCGCTGCTGGAGCTGACGCAGGGCGGCAAGCTGCCGATCACGCTGCCGAACGGCGAGACGCGGCGCTTCCTGCAGGATGGCGACAGCGTCGCGCTGCGGGCGTTCTGCGAGCGCGACGGGCAGCGGCGCATCGGCTTCGGCACGTGCGTGGCCGAGGTGCTGGCGGCGCGGTCTTAACCCTCGCTTCACCAACCCCTAATCGAGTTCTAACCGCGGGCCCTTATCTTTCGTCTCATGCGGAATCCCCCGCGACGCTTGTCCCCAGGAGATCACATGAAGATGAAGTCGTTGACCGCTGCGCTCGCCGCAGCCGGCCTGCTGGCCGCCGGTTCGGCCGGCGCCTTCAGCCTGACGCCCGAGTGGCTGAGGAGCAAACCCGAGGCGAAGCCCGCCGCCGTGACCTCGACCGCGCCGGCACCGGTGCCGATGCTGGCGGCCGCGGGCCAGGTGCCCAACTACCGTGCGATCGTCGCGACCTCCGGCCCGGCCGTCGTCGGCGTCACGGTGGCCGGCCTGCACAAGGCCTCGGCCGAGGAGCAACAGCAGCAAGGGCTGCCGCCCGGCGCCGAGAACGATCCGTTCTTCCAGTTCTTCCGCGGCCTGCCGGGCTTCCAGCAGCGCGGCCAGCGCGGCAACCCGTCGGTGCCGTTCCGCGGCCAGGGATCGGGTTTCATCATCAGCGCCGACGGCCTGATCCTGACCAACGCCCACGTGGTGCGCGAAGCCAAGGAAGTGACCGTCAAGCTCAGCGACCGCCGCGAGTTCTCGGCCAAGGTGCTGGGCTCGGACGCCGCCACCGACATCGCGGTGCTGCGCATCCAGGCCAAGGACCTGCCGATCGTGCGCCTGGGCGACCCGCAGAACATCGAGGTCGGCGACCCGGTGCTCGCGATCGGCGCGCCCTACGGCTTCGAGCAGACCGCCACCACCGGCATCATCAGCGCGAAGGGTCGCTCGCTGCCCGGCGACGCGGTGGTGCCCTTCATCCAGACCGATGCGGCGGTGAACCCCGGCAACTCCGGCGGTCCGCTGTTCGACGGCAGCGGTGCGGTGATCGGCATCAACGCGCAGATCTACTCGCAGACCGGCGGCTTCCAGGGCCTGAGCTTCGCGATCCCGATCAATGTCGCGCTGAAGGTCAAGGACCAGATCGTCGCGACCGGCCGCGCCACGCACGGCCGCCTGGGTGTCGCGGTGCAGGACGTGAACCAGAGCCTGGCCGAGTCGTTCGGCATGAAGCGGCCTGACGGCGCGCTGGTCGCGAAGGTCAGCAAGGACAGCGCCGCCGAGAAGGCCGGCCTGAAGCCGGGCGACGTGATCACCGCGGTGAATGGCGACCCGATCGTGCGCTCCGGCGCGTTGTCGAGCCGCATCGGCCTCGCGGCGCCCGGCGACAAGGTGAAGCTGTCGGTGTGGCGCGACCGGGCCGAGCGCTCGATCGACGTGAAGCTGGGCGGTGCCGATCCGGACGAGGACGTGGCATCGGCCAACGGCGGCGATTCGCAGGGCGTGCAGCTCGGGCTGTCGCTGCGCCAGCTGACGCGCGAAGAGAAGCGCCAGAGCAAGCTGGAACAGGGCCTGGTGATCGAGAACGTCGACGGCCCGGCGGCGCGCGCCGGCATCGAGGCGGGCGACGTGCTGCTGGCCATCAACGGCAAGCCGGTCACGTCGATCGAGCAGGTGCGGGCCGTGATGGCCGGCAAGCCGAAGAGCGTGGCGCTGCTGGTCGAGCGCGATGGCGAGCGGATCTTCGTGCCGGTGAACCTGGGCTGACGCGGTCTCTGCCGCAAGAAAAGAGCCGACCCTCGGGTCGGCTTTTTCAGTTCTATGACTCTGCAGGCAATCTGCCGAAGTTGTTGACGATGTCCGTCGTGGCACCGTTCGACAGAAGGAGGTGGATGACCTCCGCCTTGCGATACATGTGGGCGAAGTTCGACGTCGACCGCCTGGGGGTTGGTGAGGTAGCCGTACCGGCGTTGCAATTCGGCGATCTCGTCGGCGGTCAGTTGGATGGGCATGTCAATTCCCCACCTTCTCCATTTCCTTTGGGGACAACGACAAGGAGTGGGTCGCGGACGTGCCTTCGCCGGTTGCCCACGCCTTGGACACCCATGCGCCACCCCATTCGTCGATTTCGTAGACAGACAGAACAAGTCCCCGCATCCCGGCAACCCGAAATCTCTCGTCAGCGTTCAGTCGATCAAGGACGGAACTTCTTATCGACAGGACTCTTACGGCGTCACCGACTTCGACTTCCCTGCCATTGACATCATGTGTCTTCATCGAGAGATGCTCCTTTCCGGCTTGTGATCATCGCCCGCCCGTCTTGAATTTTTCGCCCTTTGAGTTGATGCATGCACATTGGCAATGTTCGGCTTGGCAGCCAAGGTTTTTTTTCGCTTCCTTTTCGGCCTCCCGCTGAGCATCGCTCATGGAGCTCCCCTCTCCAGAACCTTCTGCAGAAGTATTGCTTGGCCCTCCCGATTCCGTGTTGGCAAAGCACTTGCAGTTGCATCGCACCATGCCACGCGTGCCGGGCCTGGCTGGATAGTTCAGATAAATTGCGATAGGGATCGCGGTTGTCACGGCCGGCCTCACCAGCAGGCCGGCCTCTATGCAAGCTGGGGCATTGGCAGGATTGGCGCACAGTGCGGGCGTCTGCAATCCTTCGGGGTCAATCAAGCTCAACGGATTTCCGTCTACATACGTGTATGTTGACGAGCTTCCGCCATACAAACCGATTGGGTCGCTCTGTCGATAGGCTCCTCCGTCGGAGGCGTAATACCGGTGATAGTTGTAGTACAGACCGCTCTCGGCGTCCGCGTACTGCCCTGGGAAGCGCAGGTTCTGCGTGAAGACCGCAAGCCCCTCTGGATTGGTCTCCGGCGCCGTGGTGCCGAACGGTTCGGCCAGCCAGCGCCAGCGCACGCGGTTGTCGCGATCCATCACGATGCGCGGGGCGTTCAGGTGATCGGCGTGGATGTAGTACACGAGCGGCTCGCCGCTCGGGTTCGCCGGATCTGGCATGAACGCCGCGATCGGCGTGTCGCGCAGCCACACGTATTCGCGGATCGCCGCACCGTTCGGGTCGTACTCGCCGAGCAGGTGCCCGCCTTGGTCGTACACGAAGACCACCGTGCTCGCCGGCCCCGTGCTGCTGACCTTGCGCACCCGCTGCCCGAAGGCGTTGTAGGTGTAGGTCGTCGTCACGCCGGCCTTGGTAAGCGTCGCGAGTTGCCCGAGCAGGTTGTAGGTCGCGGTGTAGCCGGCACTGTCCTGCGTCGTGTTGCCCGCGTTGTCGAACACGAAGCTTCGCGCCGGGTTCGTGATGCTCGTGAGTCGGTTGCTGGTGGGCTCCGTGTTGCAGGTGCTCAGACTGCCGTTCAGGCTCACGTTCGCACGGTTTCCGCTGGGGTCGTAAGAGATCGCCCAACTGGAAGTAGCCGTCGTGATGCCGGTGAGCCGGTCGTTCTCGTCGTGCGTGAAGCTCTGGTCCAGCGCTGGCTGCGACGTGCCGTCGGGCAGCAGGTGCGTGAAGCTCGTGATGCGGCTCGCCTCGTCGTACCGCACGTCGCGGAACACGGGGCCGAGCCGGTAGCGCGTGATGCGCCCGCTCAGGTCGTAGAAGCGCTCGTGCGGCAACGGGCCACCGGTGGTGTTCCATTGCCAGCTGCTCACCGCCCACTCGAACGGCTCCCAGCGCACGCCGGTGATCAGTGCCAGCGCGGTGCTGCCTGCATCCTTGGCGAGGCTGACGGCCTGAACCCGCCCGCGCAGCAGCGTCAGCGAAGCAACCCGACCGGACGGGTAGGTGGTGCTGCTCAGGTTGCCGAGCGTGTAGCCGTAGGTCACCACATGGGTGAGCTGCGCCGCGTTCGCGCCGGCAACCGGTTGCACGCGCTGCGTGTCGCTGACGACTCGCCCGTGGCCCTCGTGGCGGTATTGGTTCGAGCCCGCCTCGTGGGTGGTACTGGTCAGGCGACCGATGCCATAAGCGAAGCCGGGACCGGTCTGGCTGTAGGTCCAGGTCACCGATTCGCTCCGCTGGCCGCTGAGCGTTGCCACAGCACCCGTGGGCCGGTCGGCCAAATCGTAGGAATAGGTCGTCAGCACGCCACGGCTGTCGGTGCGGGTGAGCAGGTTGCCGATTTCGTTGAAGGTGTGGTCGGCGGGACCGGTGTCGGGGCTGATCAGCTGCGTCGCGTTGCCGAAGCCGTCGCGCGGGTACTGGGTGACGAGATTGCGCGGATCGGTGACCTTCGTGGTGCGGTCGCCGCCGTCGTACTCGAAGCTCGTCTTGCCGCTCTTCGGATCGGTGTGGTCCTTCACGCGGTACAGCGG
>NZ_JBFUGN010000256.1:0-7072 GCF_056402895.1 Rhizobacter sp. P3_B12
GCGCAGCACCGCGGGCTGCCCTCGTGCGTGATGACCTTCGAGCCGCATCCGCGCGACTACTTCGCCCGCGCCGCCGGCAAGCCGGAGCTTGCGCCGGCACGCATCGCGACGCTGCGCGACAAGCTCTCCGAGCTGGAGCGCTGCGGCATCGACCAGGTCGTCGTGCTGCGCTTCGACCATGCGCTCGCGTCGCTGTCGCCCGAGGCCTTCATCGTCGACATGCTGGTGCGCGGCCTGGGCGCCCGCTACATCCTGGTCGGCGACGACTTCCGCTTCGGCGCGAAGCGGGCCGGCGACTACGCAATGCTCGATGCCGCCGGCCCGGCGCAGGGTTTCGACGTCGCCCGCATGAAGAGCTACGAGGTGCACGGGCTGCGGGTGTCGAGCTCGGCGGTGCGCCAGGCGCTGGCCGACGGCGACATGGCGCAGGCCGAATCGCTGCTGGGCCGCAGCTACAGCATCAGCGGCCACGTGGTGCACGGCCGCAAGCTCGGCCGCGAGCTGGGGTTCCGCACGCTGAACCTGCGCTTCGCCCATGCCAAGTCGGCCGCGATGGGCATCTACGCAGTGCGCACCCACGGCCTGGGCGAACAGCCGCTGGACGGCGTCGCGAGCCTGGGCGTGCGCCCGACGGTGGAAGACGCCGGCCGGGTGCTGCTCGAAGTGCATTGCCTCGATTGGCCCGCACGCCTCGGGGCCGAGGGGGCCTACGGTAAACTCGTCCGCGTGGAACTGCTGCACAAACTTCGCGATGAGGCCCGTTTCGACGGGCTGGAAGCCCTGACGGCGGCGATCGAGCAGGACGTGCAGGACGCCCGCGTGTGCCTCGCCTCGTACGCCGCGCAACGCCGCCAGACCACGCGCGACCGAATTTAACGCTCGCCGCTCCTCCCCTTCCTTTCGCGAGCCCCGGCGCCCAGGCGCCGGCACCCTGCCTTCGAGACGCGCCGCGCGGCGCGCAAAGCCATGACCGACAAGACCACGGACTACCGAAGCACCCTCAACCTGCCCGACACGCCGTTCCCGATGCGCGGCGACCTGCCCAAGCGCGAACCGGGCTGGATCAAGGAATGGAGCGACCAGGGCATCTACAAGCAGCTGCGCGACGCCCGCGTGAACCGCCCGCGCTTCGTGCTGCACGACGGCCCGCCGTATGCCAACGGCACGCTGCACGTCGGCCACGCAGCCAACAAGATCCTGAAGGACATGATCGTCAAGGCGCGCCAGCTGGCCGGCTACGACGCGCGCTACACGCCGGGCTGGGATTGCCACGGCCTGCCGATCGAGAACCAGATCGAGAAGACCTTCGGCCGCAACCTCGAACGCGCCGACGTGCAGGCGAAGAGCCGCAGCTACGCCGGCGAGCAGATCGCGCAGCAGATGGCCGATTTCAAGCGCGTCGGCGTGCTGGGCGACTGGGACCACCCGTACCGCACGATGGATTTCGGCAACGAGGCCAACGAGATCCGCGTGCTGAAGCGCCTGATCGAGCGCGGCTTCGTGTACCGCGGGCTGAAGCCGGTCTACTGGTGCTTCGACTGCCACTCGTCGCTGGCCGAGTTCGAGATCGAGTACGCCGACAAGCAGTCGCAGACGGTCGACGTCGCCTTCCTCGCGGCCGAGCCCGCGAAGCTGGCCGCCGCCTTCGGCCTGCCGTCGCTCGCGAAGGACGCGTTCGCGGTGATCTGGACCACCACCGCGTGGACGATCCCCGCCAACCAGGCGCTGAACCTGAACCCGGCGCTCGAGTACGCGCTGGTCGACACCGAGCGCGGCATCCTGCTRCTGGCCGCGGCGCTGGTCGACAAGTGCCTGGAGCGCTACGGCCTCACCGGCACCGTGCTCGCCACCACGCTGGGCAAGAACCTCGACGGCATCACCTTCCGCCACCCGCTGGCCCACGTCGACCCCGGCTACGACCGCGTGAGCCCGGTGTACCTGGCCGACTACGCGACCGCCGACGACGGCACCGGCATCGTGCACTCGTCGCCGGCCTATGGCGTGGACGACTTCAACTCCTGCCGCGAGCACGGGCTGGCGATCGACGACATCCTGAACCCGGTGCAGGGCAACGGCGTCTACGAGGCGACGCTGCCGCTGTTCGGCGGCCAGCACATCTGGAAGGCCGCGCCGCTGGTGGCCGATGCGCTGCGCGACGCCGGCCGGCTGCTCGCCACCTCGAAGCTGACGCACAGCTACCCGCACTGCTGGCGCCACAAGACGCCGGTGATCTACCGCGCCGCGGCGCAGTGGTTCGTGCGCATGGACGAGGGCGACGGCGTGTTCACGAAGGACAAGGCGCCGAAGACGCTGCGCCAGACCGCGCTCGAGGCGATCGGCCAGACCAGCTTCTTCCCCGAGAACGGGCGGACCCGGCTGCACGACATGATCGCGAACCGGCCCGACTGGTGCATCAGCCGCCAGCGCAACTGGGGCGTGCCGCTGCCGTTCTTCCTGCACAAGGCGACCGGCGAGCTGCACCCCGACACGATGGCGCTGATCGACCGCGCAGCCGAGGTGGTGCAGCAAGGCGGCGTCGAGGCGTGGTCGAAGCTGACCGTCGACGAGGTGCTGGGCGCCGAGGCCGGCGACTACATCAAGAGCAACGACATCCTCGACGTCTGGTTCGATTCGGGCTCGACCTTCTTCCACGTGCTCAACGAGAAGGTGGGCAGCCAGCCGGGCACCACCGGCGGGCCGAACGGGGCAGCCGGCCCCGAGGCCGACCTGTACCTGGAAGGCCACGACCAGCACCGCGGCTGGTTCCACTCGTCGCTGCTGATCGCCTGCGCGATGGAAGGCCATGCACCGTACCGCGGCCTGCTGACGCACGGCTTCACGGTCGACGGCCAGGGCCGCAAGATGAGCAAGAGCCTGGGCAACTTCATCTCGCTGCAGGATTCGGTGCAGGAGATGGGGGCCGAGATCCTGCGCCTGTGGTGCGCGGCGACCGACTACTCGGGCGACCTCGCGATCGACAAGAAGATCCTGGCGCGCGTCGTCGACGCATACCGCCGCATCCGCAACACGCTGCGCTTCATGCTGGCCAACACCAGCGATTTCGATCCGGCGACCGATGCGGTGCCGGTGGCGCAGATGCTCGAGATCGACCGCTATGCGCTGGCGCGCGCGGCGCAGTTCCAGGCCGAAGTGCTGAAGCACTACGAGGTGTACGAGTTCCACCCGGTGGTGGCCAAGCTGCAGGTGTTCTGCAGCGAGGACCTGGGCGCGTTCTGGCTGGACGTGCTGAAGGACCGGCTCTACACCGCCGCGCCGAAGTCGCTGGCCCGGCGCAGTGCGCAGACCGCGCTGTGGCACGTGACGCACGCGATGCTGCGCTGGATGGCACCGTTCCTGAGCTTCACCGCCGAGGAGGCGTGGAAGGTGTTCGCGCCGGGGCAGTCGGCGTCGATCTTCATCGAGACCTTCAGCGACACCGCGGCCTGGGCCGATGAGGCGCTGCTCGCGAAGTGGGCGCGCCTGCGCGAGATCCGCGACGTGGCCAACAAGGAGATCGAGGCGCTGCGCAGCGCGGGCCAGGTGGGCTCGTCGCTGCAGGCCGAACTGCTGATCACCGCGGCCGCCGGCGACCACGCGCTGCTCGCGTCGCTCGGCGACGACCTGCGCTTCGTGACGATCACGTCGCAGGCGCGGATCGCCGAGGGTGCGGAGCTGGCGGTGGCCGTGACGCCGTCGGCCGCGACCAAGTGCGAGCGCTGCTGGCACTACCGCGACGACGTCGGCAGCGATGCGCAGCATCCGACGATCTGCGGACGGTGCACAAGCAACCTGTACGGTTCGGGCGAGCCGCGTACAGTCGCCTGATTCCCTTCCAGGAGCGCGCCATGAACCCTTTGTCGCAGTACGCCGCATTGTTCAAACTGCCCGTCGCCGAGCGGCTCGAACTCGTGGAGGCGCTGTGGGACAGCATTGCTGCCGAATCGTCCGCGCAGCCCGAATCGCCGGAGGTCATTGCGCTCGTCCAGGAGCGCATGGCGCGCTACAAGGCCGATCCGGGCAGTGGCATGTCGTGGGAGGAAGCCCAGAAGCGCATGCGCGACGCCTGATGCACGAGCTTGTCCTGACACCGGAAGCCTTCGACGATATCTGGTCGGCGCGCCAGTGGTACGACGAACAGAGCGAAGGAGTGGGCTCCGAGTTCAATGCGGCGATCGGTACGCTGCTGAGAACAATCTGTCGAAACCCGCTGGCCTTTCCCGAAGTCGTCCCAGCCATTCACAGAGCCGTGCTTCGCCGCTTCCCCTACAAGGTGTTCTATATGTTCGACGAGCAGCGGGTATTCGTCGCTCTTGTTATTCACAATGCCCGCGACCCGGCAGTTGCCCTGAATCGCCTTCGCTCCCACTGACCATGCCATTCAAGAAAACAGGTTCCTCGCTGCTCCCCTGGCTGGGCATCGCCCTCGTCATCATCGTGCTCGACCAGCTGACCAAGTCGCTGATCCTCGCCAACTTCGCGTACGGCGACAGCGTGCACGTCACGCCGTTCTTCAACGTGGTCCGGGTGCACAACACCGGCGCGGCGTTCTCGTTCCTGGCCGGGGCGTCGGGCTGGCAGCGCTGGTTCTTCGTCGGGCTGGGCGCGGTGGCCGCCGGCTTCATCGTCTGGATGCTGCGCAGCCACGGCGGCCAGAGGATGTTCGCGTTGGCGCTCGCGCTGATCCTCGGCGGCGCGCTCGGCAACGTGATCGACCGGCTGCTGCACGGCTATGTCGTCGACTTCATCCAGGTGCACTGGGCCGACAAGTTCTTCCCGTCGTTCAACCTCGCCGACAGCGCGATCACGCTCGGCGCGATCCTGCTGATCGTCGACGAGCTGCGCCGGGTGCGCAAGGGCAAGTAGCCCCTGCACCCCGAGAGCCGCCTGCGCCGTCAGGCGAGCTTCGCGAGGAAGCCCCGGATCGCGTCCGCGATCTCCGCGGCATGCGTCTCCAGCGCGAAGTGCCCGGTGTCGAAGAACTGCACCTGCGCGGCCTCGATGTCGCGCTTGAATGCCTCGGCACCCGCCGGCAGGAAGAACGGGTCGTGCCGTCCCCACACCGCGAGCAGCGGCGGCTGGTGCTTGCGGAAGTACGCCTGGAACTGCGGGTACAGCGCCACGTTGCTCGCGTAGTCGAGGAACAGGTCGAGCTGGATCTCGTGCGCGCCCGGCCGCGCCAGGTGGTGGTTGTCCAGCCCGTAACCGTCGGGTGACACCCGGCTCGCATCGGCCACGCCGTGCGTGTACTGCCACAGCGTCGCTTCCGGCGACAGGAACGCGCGCAATGCATCGCGGTGGGCCTGGCTCGGCTCGCGCCAGTAGGCCTGGATCGGATTCCAGCCCTCGCTCAAGCCCTCGTCATAGGCATTGCCGTTCTGCGTGACGATCGCCGTGATGCGCTCCGGGTGCTTCAGCGCCAGCCGCAGGCCGACCGGTGAACCGTAGTCGAACACGTAGATCGCGTAGCGCGTCAACCCGAGCCGTTCGGTGAAACCGTCGATCACCCGCGCCAGGTTGTCGAAGGTGTACGCGAACTGCTCGCGCGGCAGCACGGTCGTCTGGCCGAAGCCGGGCAGGTCCGGCGCGATCACGCGGTAGCGGTCCGCCAGCTTCGGGATCAGGTCCCGGAACATGTGGCTCGAACTGGGGAACCCGTGCAGCAACAACAGCACCGGGGCCTGTGCCGGCCCGGCCTCCCGATACGCCACCTCATGCTCGCCCACGCTCACGCGCCGATAGCTCACGCTCGTCATCTCTTGCTCCTTCGAGTAACCACAAAAATGTGCTCGATCAGGTTAACTTCTCAGAAGTAACCTGTCAAACATCACTGATGAAGTTACGCGCGTTGCGTGAGACGTTCCCGGTGGGCGGCCTGCTTGGCCCGGTTGCCACAAACGGCCATGTTGCACCAGCGGCGCTTGTGGCCGCGCGTCCTGTCGAGGAAGAACAGCGTGCAGGCGGGCCCCTCGCAGGCCTTGACCTGGCTGAAGTCAGCCGTGGTCAGCAGTTCCGCCATCGCCTGGGCGATCGGCAACAGCAGCGCATCCGGCGAGCGCCAGCGCCGCATCGGCAGCCACTGCAGGCCGGCGTCCGCCTCCTGGCCGGGCACTGCGCACACCTGCCCGTATCCCTCGTCGCGCGCCAGCAGCCGGTTCAGCGGTTCCAGCCGAGCCACCGCCTGCGCATCGAGGCGCCGCCCGCGGTGTTCGCGCACGAAGCCGCGAAACCACTCGCGCAGTGCGCGCGCCTGCGCGGCGACGGCATCCAGCTCGCCGGGGCCGGCATGGGCGAGGGTCTCGTCGAGCACGGCTGCCGGCACCAGCCCCGCCTGCCGCAACCAGGCCACCAGGTCCTCGCCCGACGCCAGGTACTCCACCGGCGTGTCCAGCGGCACCGCCACCGAGTTGAGAAAGTCCAGGCCGAGTGCATCGGCAATGAACATCGCGGGAGGTCTGGCATCCGTCATGGCATCACCTTGTGGGTTCGACGTGTCCGAGTCAATAACCGTCAATTCTAATGTTGACAGGTTATTTCAACGAAGATAACCTGCGATCCTCATTTTTTGCGGTTATGCATGGAGGATGCGATGGCAAAGGCAAGCGTGGTTCTGGTTCACGGTGCGGTCACCGCCGCTGCCGCGGTGGTCTCGCTGATACTCGAAGCGGTCGAACACCGCGCCGCCTGAGGAGCACCATCATGTCGAATTCAGTCGTGATCGTGACCGGCGCCAGTTCCGGCATCGGCAAGGCAACCGCCTTGCGCCTCGCGAAGGACCATGCCTGCGTGGTGTTGTGCGCACAGCGCCAGGACGCGCTGGAAGCCGTGGCTACGCAGATCCGTGCGATGGGAAAGCAGGCCCTCGTGGTCGCCGCGGACCTGAGCCGGCCCGAGGCCGCGGACACCGTGGTCGGCGCCACGCTGCAGGCCCACGGACGCATCGATGCGCTGGTCAACGTGGCCGGCGCGGTGCCGGGCCTGGACCTGTTCGCGATGACCGACGCGCAATGGGACAGCGGCATGGCGCTGAAGTTTCACGGCGCGCGCCGGTTGACGCTGCGCGCATGGGAGGCCC
>NZ_JBFUGN010000257.1:0-7061 GCF_056402895.1 Rhizobacter sp. P3_B12
TGCGCCTGTCGGGCGCCGCCGTCGCCTGCAGCGGCCTGGCGCTGCCGGGCATTCCGTCCGCCGTCTGGGCCCAGGGCACGAACCGCCTGCAGGCGGCAGCCTCGGCCGCCGACCGCGTGCTGGTGCTGGTCGAGCTGAAGGGAGGCAACGACGGCCTGAACACCGTCGTGCCGTATGCCGATCCCGCGTACGCGGCGCTGCGGCCGACGCTCGCGCTGCCGCCCGCCGACCTGCTGCGGCTCGATGCCGCCCTCGGCCTGCATCCGGCGCTCGCACCGCTGATCCCCTTGTGGGAGAAGCACGAACTCGCGCTGCTGCTCGGCCTCGGCTACCCGCAGCCCAACCTGTCGCACTTCCGCTCGATCGAGATCTGGGACACCGCGTCGGCGGCACGCGAGTACCTCGACGAAGGCTGGGTGGCTCGCGCCTTCGATGCCGGGCTGCGCGGGCGAGGGCGCTTCACCGCCGAAGGCGTGGCCGTCGGCACCGCCGGGCTGGGCGCGCTGAGCGGCGCGCGCGCCGTCTCGCTGACCAGCGCCGAGGCCTTCGTCAACGAATCGCGCCTCGCGCGGCCGGCGGCCGTGCAGGGCAATGCGGCGCTCGCGCATGTGCTGAAGGTCGAGGCCGGCGTGCTGCAGGCGGCCGATGGCCTGCGCAACCCCGGTGCGCCGGCGTTGCGCACCGAGTTCCCGGCACACGGCTTCGGCCAGGCGGTGCGCGCCTGCTGCACGATCGTCGCCGGCCAGGCCGGGCGCGGCGGCGTGCCGGTGTTCCACCTGACGCACGGCAGCTTCGACACCCACCGCGGCCAGCTGCCCACGCATGCCGCGCTGCTGAAGCAGCTCGCCGAGGGCCTGGCCGCGTTGCGCGAAGGCCTGGTCGAGGCCGGCGCCTGGGACCGCACGCTGGTGCTGACGTATTCGGAGTTCGGCCGCCGCGCGCGCCAGAACCAGAGCGGCGGCACCGACCACGGCACCGCCGCGCCGCACTTCGCGATGGGCGGTGCGGTGCGCGGCGGCGTGATCGGCCGCATGCCCGACCTGCAACGACTGGACACCAATCAGAACCTGGTCCACACGGCAGATTTTCGGCAGGTCTATGCGACCATCGCGCAGCGCTGGTGGGGTGTCGATCCGCAGGTGGTGCTGAACGGGCGCTTCGATGCGCTGCCGTTCATCGCCGCCTGATCGGCTTGACCGGCCCACCGGTGGCATCCCACACACAAGGAGGATCCATGACGATTCAATCGAAGCTCTCGCCCCTGGCCGCCGTCGCGGCCTTTGCCGCCGCGCTGGCGGCCGAACCCGCACTGGCCGCCGAGCCGACGCCGTACAACGTGCTGAGCTTGTCGGCCAGCGCCACCGTCGAGGTCAACAAGGACCTGTTGAACGTGACGCTCAGCACCACCCGCGAGGGCACCGATGCCGGCACCGTGCAGGCGCAACTGAAGCAGGCACTCGACGCCGCGCTGGCCGAGGCCAAGCGCGTCGCGAAGCCGGGTGACATCGAGGTGCACACCGGCAACTTCTCGCTGTTCCCGCGCTACAGCCAGAAGGGCGGCATCAACGGCTGGCAGGGCACCGCCGAGCTGGTGGTCGAGGGCAAGGACATTCCCGGCATCGCCGCGCTCACCGCGAAGATCAGCACGCTGACGATCGCCCGCGTCGGCAGCAACCTGTCGCGCGAGCAACGCGAGAAGGTCGAGGCCGATGTCGCCGCGCAGGCCATCGCCCGCTACCGTGCGAAGGCGGCCGAGTACGCGAAGCAGTTCGGCTTCGCCAGCTACACGCTGCGCGAGATCAACATCGGCAGCAACGAACCGGTGATGTACGCCGCCGCGCCGATGGCCCGCATGAAGACGATGGGCGCCGCCGACGAGGCGCTGCCGGTCGAGCTGGGCAAGGGCAGCGTGACGGTCAGCGTCAACGGCTCGGTGGTGATGATCAAGGATCTGGCCAAGTGACCTCGCGGCGGCCGGCGCTCACTGCGCCGTCCAGCCGCCGTCCACCGCCCATGCCACGCCGCGCACGTTGTCGGCGGCGGCCGAGCACAGGAAGACCGCCAGGTCGCCCAGCTGCTGCGGCGTGACGAACTGCAGCGACGGCTGCTTCTCGCCCAGCAGCTCGCGCGAGGCCTGCTCCACCGCAATGCCCTCGCGCGCGGCCCGGTCGTCGATCTGCTTCTGCACCAGCGGCGTCAGCACCCAGCCGGGGCAGATCGCGTTCGACGTGATGCCGGTCTGCGCCGTCTCGAGTGCGATCGACTTGGTGAAGCCGACGATGCCATGCTTGGYGGCCACGTAGGCCGATTTCTGCGCCGACGCGACCAGCCCGTGCGCCGAGGCGATGTTGATGATGCGGCCCCAGTTGCGCGCGCGCATGCCGGGAATCGCCAGCCGCGTGGTGTGGAAGGCCGAGCTGAGGTTGATCGCGATGATCGCATCCCACTTGGCGGCGGGAAACTCCTCGACCGCGGCCACGTGCTGGATGCCGGCGTTGTTGACGAGGATGTCGACGCCGCCGAACTCGGCCTGCGCGTAGGCCATCATCGCCTCGATCTCGGCCGGCTTGCTCATGTCGGCACCGTGGTAGCCGGCCTTCACGCCGAGCGCAGCCACCTCGGCGCGCGCCGCCTCGAATTCGCCGAAGCCGTTGAGCACCACGTTGGCGCCCTGGCGCGCCAGGCACAGCGCGATGCCGTGGCCGATGCCGCTGGTGGAGCCGGTGACGAGGGCGGTTTTTCCTTTGAGCACGGTGGAGACCTCCAGGTTGATACAGTCCATTATCGAAGAGGAAGCCCGGCCCATGCATGAACCCCGCCTGAACCACGTGCAATGCCTCGACACCCGCGGCCTGCACCGCATGGCGTGGTGGGAGTGGGGCGACGCGGCCAACCCGCGCGTGCTGGTGTGCGTGCACGGCCTGTCGCGCCAGGGCCGCGACTTCGACACCTTCGCGCAGGCGATGCAGGGCGAGTACCGCGTGGTGTGCCCCGATGTCGTCGGGCGCGGYCAATCCGACCGGCTCGCCGACCCGATGGGCTACCAGATCCCCGCCTACGTGGCCGACATGGTCACGCTGCTCGCGCGGCTGAACGCCGGCACGCTGCACTGGGTCGGCACCTCGATGGGCGGGCTGATCGGCCTGGGGCTCGCGGCGCTGAAGCATTCGCCGGTGTCGAAGCTGGTGCTCAACGACGTCGGCCCGAGCATCGAGCCGGCGGCGCTGGCGCGCATCGGCACCTACCTCGGCCTGCCGGCGCGCTGGCGCAGCCTGGAGGAGGCGGCCGACGCGCTGTGGACCATCTCGCAGGGCTTCGGGCCGCACACCCGCGACCAATGGCTGGCGCTGACGCGGCCGATGCTGCGTGCCGACGCTGATGCCACTGGAGAGGGCTTCGTGCCGCACTACGATCCGCAGATCGCGCTGCCGTTCCGCGCCATCACGCCCGAGGCGGCACGCGCCGGCGAGGCCGTGCTGTGGGGCATGTACGACGCCATCGCCTGCCCGACGCTGCTGCTGCGTGGGGCCGACTCCGACCTGCTGACCCGCGCCACCGCGCAGGCGATGACGCAACGCGGCCCGCGGGCGCTGCTGCGCGAGTTCGACGGCGTCGGCCATGCGCCGATGCTGACCTCGCCCGAGCAGATCGCGGCCGTCCGGGAGTTCCTGCTGGCGTGAAGACCGGACTGCTCRACACCCACCAGGACGCGGCCCCGATCGTCCAGCTGGCCGCCGACACGGCCAGCGAGGCGGGCCGCGACGGCGAGGCTGCGCAGCTCGCACGCGCGCGCGCCTTCGCCGAGCCGCTGCTCGACGGCCAGGCGCTCGACACCGGTGAAGACGCGCTGGTGCATGCCGACGGCGTCGCCGCGATCCTGCAGGGCATCGGCGCCGCGCCGTCGATGCGCGCCGCCGCCTACCTGGTCTACGCGAGCGACTACCTCAGCAAGCCGGAGGAGGTCGTCAGCAAGGCCTTCGGCGCGTCGTACGCGAGCCTGGTGCTGCACACCCGCAAGCTGGTGCAGATCCAGCGCGCCGCGCGCGAGGCGAGGGTGCACGCCGAGCAGCGCGCCGAGCAGACCGAGCGGGTGCGCAAGATGCTGCTCGCGTTCTCGCGCGACCTGCGCGTGGTGCTGCTGCGCCTGGCCTCGCGGCTGCAGACGCTGCGCCACTTCGCGAGCAGCAAGCAGCCATGCCCGGCGGTGCTCGCGCGCGAATCGCTGCAGGTGTTCGCGCCGCTCGCCAACCGGCTGGGCATCTGGCAGATCAAGTGGGAGATGGAGGACCTGTCGTTCCGCTTCATCGAGCCGGTGCAGTACAAGAACGTCGCGCGGCTGCTCGACGAGAAGCGCGTCGAGCGCGAGCAGGGCGTCGAGGCCTTCCGCTGCCGGCTCGGCGAGGCACTGGCCGCGGCCGGGCTGCGCGCCGAGGTGCAGGGCCGGCCGAAGCACCTCTACAGCATCTGGAAGAAGATGCGCGGCAAGGGGCTGGACATCGACCGCGTGTTCGACGTGCGCGCGATGCGCGTGATCGTCGCCGACGTTCCCGACTGCTATGCGGTGCTGAGCCGCGTGCACGAGCTGTGGCCGCCGGTGCCGGGCGAGTTCGACGACTACATCGCGCGGCCGAAGGTGAACGGCTACCAGTCGCTGCACACCGTGGTGCAGGACGAGCACGGGCGGGCGGTCGAGGTGCAGATCCGCACGCGGGCGATGCACGAACACGCCGAGCACGGCGTGGCCGCGCACTGGGCCTACAAGGAGGCCGGCACCAAGGGCTATGCCGGCGTCAGCGCGAGCGGCGATTTCGACGCCCAGGTGGCCGAGGCGCGCAAGGCGGTGCTGCGGCAGCTGCTGGCGTGGGAGCGCGAGTTCATCGAAAGCGGCGACGAAGGCGGCGTCGAGCAGCGCAGCGAGCGCGCGGCGCCCGGCGCGGTGTTCGACGACCGCATCTACGTCTTCACGCCCGATGCCGCGGTGATCGAGCTGCCGGCCGGCGCGACGCCGATCGACTTCGCGTACACCGTGCACACCGACCTCGGCCACCGCTGCCGCGGCGCCAAGGTCGACGGCACGATGGTGCCGCTGAACACCCGGTTGCAGAGCGGGCAGACCGTCGAGGTGACGACGATCAAGGAAGGCGGGCCGTCGCTCGACTGGCTGAACGACAACCTGGGCTACCTGCAGAGCTCGCGCTCGAAGGCCAAGGTGCGGGCCTGGTTCAATGCGCTGGCGCTGCGCGACACCATCGCGCGCGGCCGCGAGGCGGTCGAGAAGCTGCTGCAGCGCGAGGGCAAGACGTCGATGAAGCTCGACGACCTGGCGGCGCAGCTTGGCTTCCGCCATGCCGAGGCGCTGTTCGAGGTGGTCGGCAAGGACGAGTTCTCGCTGCGCAACATCGAGGCGCTGCTGCGCCCGCCCGAACCGCAGCCCGACCCCGATGCGGTGATCACGCAGCGCCTGACCCGCCCCGAGGGCGAAGCGCCGAAGGGCGGCGTGCTGGTGGTGGGCGTCGAATCGCTGATGACCAGCCTGTCGCGCTGCTGCCGGCCGGCGCCGCCGGATGCGATCGGCGGCTACGTGACGCGCGGGCGCGGCGTGGCCATCCACCGCGCCGACTGCAGCAACTTCCGGCAGATGGCCGCGCGCAGCCCGGAGCGGGTGATCCAGGTCACCTGGGGCGAGCGGCGCGGCGACAAGCCCTCGCTGTACCCGGTCGACGTGCTGGTCGAGGCGGCCGACCGGCAGGGCCTGCTGCGCGACATCTCCGAGGTGTTCGCGAAGGAGAAGATGAACGTGACCGGCGTCAACACGCAGTCGGTGAAGGACGTGCGCGGCGGCACCGCGTGGATGACCTTCACCGTCGAGGTCGCCGATTCGGCCCGGCTGAACCAGGTGCTGGCGGCGGTGGACCGCATCGGCGGCGTGCGGAGTGCACGAAGGAAGTGAGTCGGTTGGCGAAGAAAATTCCGACCACGGCTGGATCCCAAAAAAACACATGCTATAGTCATGGACTCGGGCGATTAGCTCAGTGGTAGAGCGCCTCTTTGACGTGGAGGATGTCGGGAGTTCGACCCTCTCATCGCCCACCAAAACGTCTGGAAATCAGGGCCTGTTCCGAAAGGGACAGGCCCTTTTTCTATGGTCCTCTGAGGGCCCAGGAGATCCTTCATGGAGATGACCCCGCGCCGCCGCGAACTGATCGACGCCCACGTGGCCGAGACCCGCGTGCAGATGACCGAGCTGGCGTTCGAATTGAACGACCTCGTGCGCTTCGCGCTGTCGGCCGCCAAGCCCAAGGGCAACAAGGTCTACTACCCGATGGACCCGGTGAACGAGGGCATCCGCAACTGGAAGGACCTGCAGCGCAAGCTCGCGAAGCTCTCGGCGCGCGTCGATCAGGGCGTGGCGCGGCTGGGCGTGCAGCCCTTCGATCCGGAGGAGCCGGCGCAGGGCGATGCCGATTCCTGACGCCGGGCGGGGAGGGGAGGGTCACGGAGGTCGCCGCGAACCGGCCGAACGAGTTCATCTCGATCCGGCACCTCGGCTACATCGCCGACGGGGTTGAAGACACCGACAGCGAAGCCATCCGCGCCTGGGCGCCAGCCTACGAGAACGACACCTTCACGGCCACGCCGCAGGGAACGACGCTCACGGTCGACGAGGACATGAAGGATGAGTTCGATGGCATGGTGGAAACCTGGCCAAAGGCGCTGGGGACATTGAAGGCGCTGTGCGAGAGCGGGGGGCGGGGACGCCAAACCGGCTGGACGAGGTGGTCGCCCGGGTGTGGCCTGTAGTGCGAGTTCATGCGGCGGCACCGAAGGACAACAATCGACCCAAAGCGGAAGCTGGCTCMGGTTGAACAAGGTTCCGGAAAGCAGCCGTTCAACGTTGAACCTGAGCCCCAGGCGGCGGCCTGGCGACACGAGTCGGCTCGAGCGACAGGTTAGGCCTCATCTTCGGCATCACTGTCTGCATACTCCTCCCGTACCCAAGGATCCGCGGGTGACTTTCGGTAGGCTAGCCATCCGTCAGGCAGGTCGGCGAGTTGCATGAG
>NZ_JBFUGN010000258.1:0-7056 GCF_056402895.1 Rhizobacter sp. P3_B12
GCTGAAAGCATGTGTGCCGTATCAACACGGCACCGCGAAGACCTCACGCATCGTCGCCCGACGATGTCATTCCCGCGCTGCCACGCCCTGCTGGCACCGCGTCTTGCCGCCACTGATCGGCTAGCGACAGTCCCCGACCCGCACCTGTCTCCCGCTGCCTGAAAAGGCGGCCCGAGTCCGGCTCTGCCGTGCCTGGCGCATGGCGATGCCGCAGTCCGTCTCCTGTCGCCGCTTCAACCGATGTCCTCCCTTCGCGGACCCGAGCCCATGACGCTTCCTGCCTGCCTGCGCGCCAGACTCGCCTTCTCAGCCGTCGTCCTCACGGTGGCCGGGCTGTTGCCGCTGGCCGCGTCCGCGCAGACCGCGGTGTCCGGCGCGATCGGCGGCGACACGCGCTGGAGCGCGGCCGACAGCCCCTACCTGCTGAGCGGCGAGGTCGTGGTGCAGGGCGGCGCAACGCTCAGCATCGATCCCGGCGTCACCGTCTACATGGCAGCCGGTGCGCGGCTCACGGTTCAAGCGGGCACGGTGCGCGCGATCGGCACCGCGGCACTGCCGATCCGTGTGCTGTCGGACAAGACGCGCCAGGCCCAGGCCGCCGCGCCCGGCGACTGGGACCAGTGGGTGTTCGGCAGCGGCACCACCAGCAACACGCGGCTCGAGCAGATGGTGTTCGAGCATGGCAAGGGCCTCGCGATCCGCGGCGCCGCGCCGGTGCTGAACTACGTCGACATCCGCAACCAGCAGGGCGCGGCCATCACGGTCGACCTGGCGGCCTCGCCCAGTGGCGTCGGCAACCGCGCCAGCGGCAATGCGCTGAACGGCATCGCGGTGCCGGCCGGCGACGTCACCGGCAGCGTGCGCTGGGGCCTGCGCGGCATCCCCTACGTGATCACCGCCGGCTCGGTGTCGGTCGGTGCCAGCCCGTCGCTCAGCAGCGTGTCGCCCGCGACGGTGGAGCAGGGCCAGACCGTCACGCTGACGGTGAACGGCTCGCGCCTCACCGGCCTCGGCAGCGCAGCGTTCGACCGTGCCGGCCTGACGCTGACGCCGTTCAGCGGTGGGTCGTCCTCGCAGCTCTTCATGCAGCTGAAGGTGGATGCGGCTGCCACGCCCGGCGCCGCGGGCCTGCGCTTGCAGGTCGACGCGGGCGAGGTGCTGCTCGCCAACGCGATCCATGTGACGGCTCCGATGCCGGCCATCACGGCCCTCGACCCGGCCACGGTGCTGGCCGGTGCCGGCGCCACCGAGATCACCGTGACGGGCCGCAACTTCGCATCCAGCTCCGAGCTCACCTTCAATTCCGCCTCGGTGCCGACGGTCGTCGTCAGCAGCACGCAACTGCGCGGCACGCTGCCCGGCCAGCCCTCGCCAGTGACGCTGCAGGCCCAGGTGCGCACGCCCGATGCGGCGCACCCGGGCCAGTACCTGCTGTCGAACGCCGTCGCGCTGCCGGTGCAGGCGCCGGTGCCCCCGATCGTGGCCATCGAGCCGACGCCGATCGCGCTGCCGCCGGATGGCAAGGCTCGCGACATCACGATCCGCCTGTCCAAGGCCGACTACCGCGACAACACGCTGAACCTCTCGGTCTCGGACACCAGCAAGGCGACCGTCACGCCGGCCAGCCTCGTGATCCCGGCCGGCCAGACCAGCGCGAAGATCACCATCGTGCCCAAGCTGACCGGCACCGTCACGCTGACGGCCGACTCGACCACGCTGGCGCGCATCAGCGTGCCGCTGTTCATCACCGCCGATTTCCGCGGCGCCAACACCGCCTACGCGTCGCCCGTCGGCGTGGTCGTGCAGTCGAACGCGCCGGCCGCCACGCGCCAGGTCACCGCCGTCAACGCGGTGGTCGGCGTGGCGGTGGGCGGCGTGCTGTCGCAAGTGGCCCCGCGCTCGTGGGCCGTCGGCAGCAGCACCGAGATCGCGATCACCGGCGCCGCCATCCCGGCCGGCGCGCAGGTGAGCGTGCTGCCGGCCACCGGCATCACGCTCGGCCCGGTCACGCTCAATGCCCAGTCCAGCGAACTGCGCGTCACGCTGACGACAGCAGCCGATGCGCCGATCGGCGCGCGCAAGCTGGTGGTGCGCGATGCGGCCGGCAAGGAACTCGTGTTCGCCAACCCCGCCGTGTCGGTGGTGCAACTGATGACCGGCCTGCCGTCCATCGAATCGATCGAGCCGATCTTCGGCAGCCGCGGCCAGCTGGTGAAACTGCTGGTGCATGGACGCCACCTGCAGCAGGGCCAGGTGCGCCTCGTGCCCGACACCGGCGTGCATCCGGACGTGTCGCCGGTTGTCAGCGCTGACGGCCGCACGCTGTCCGCACCGCTGCAGATCGATGCCGATGCGCCCACCGGCAACCGGCTGCTGCAGGTCGTCACGCCGTCCGGCACCACCAGCGCGACACTGTCGCCGGCCAACAGCTTCACGGTGGCCTCCACGGTGCGCGAGACGGTGACGCCGGTGGCCTCGCGCCTGGTCGGCGTCGTCGTCGGCACGGCCACCTCGCCGGTCGAGCCGGTGCAGCGCCAGCCGGTCTCGACGCTGGTCGGCGTGCTGCTCGGCACCGGCATCACCGAGGTGCGCCCGAACATCGGCGTGGTCGGCACCACCACCACCGTCACCGTGCGCGGCGCCGGCCTGCAGGCGGTCAGCGGCGTCAGCGTGACGCCGGCCACCGGCGTCACGGTGGGCACGCCGACCGTCAATGGCGACGGCACGCAGCTGAACGTGGACATCACGGTCGACGCCGCTGCGGCGCTCGGCGCACGCCGCCTGGCGCTGACGGCTGCCGGCAAGCCGGTGACCTTCTCGCGCCCCGGCGACGCCAGCTTCCTCGTCTCGGCGCCGGTGCCCGAGCTGACGGCCGTCGCGCCGCAGGTGCTGCTGGCCGGGCAGGGCGCCGTCACGCTGACGGTGCGCGGGCGCAACTTCACCAACGTGTCGGCGGTGCGCATCGAGCCGCCGCAAAGCGTGCTGGCCGGGCCGTTCCAGGTCAACGCCGAAGGCACGCTGCTGACTTTCAACGCGACGGTGGCCGCCGGTGCCGCATCGGGCAGCCGCGCGGTTGTCGTGACGACGGCGGCCGGTGAGTCCACGTCCACCGTGCAGCCGGGCAACATCGTGCGCATCGCGACACAGGTGGGTCCGACCTACGCCGGTGTGCTGTCACAGCCGGTCGGCGTGCTGGTCGGCAGCGGCGTCACGGTGCCGCCGGATCCGGTCAGCCGCCTGATCGGTGCGCCGCACGTCGGCGTGGTGGTGGGCAGTGCGACGCCCGCACCGCAAAGCGTCGCCGGCACGGCCGCCAGCAAGGCCGTCGGCGTGGTGGTCGGCACGGTCGCGCAGGCGATCAGCCCGACCGGCTGGTTGCAGGGCGGTTCCGGCACGGTGACGATCGACGGACGCGGGCTCGACACGGTGACCACGGTCACGGCGACACCGGCCACCGGCCTGCTGCTCGGCGCCCCGGTGGTCAACGGCGACGGCAGCCAACTGAGCCTGACGCTGTCGGTCGCGCCGGATGCGCCGCTCGGCCTGCGCTGGCTGCGGCTGGGCACGGCCGCCGGCCGCACGGTCACCTTCGCCAACCCGGCGCTCGCGGCCTTCGGCATCGGCAGCCTGCCGACCATGACCTCGGTCTCGCCGATCGTCTTCGAGCAAGGCAAGGGCGCGACGCTGCTCATCCGCGGCAGCAACCTGAAGAACGTGGTGCGCGTCGTCTTCGCGCCGGGCAGCGGCCTGCGCCCGACCAGCGACATCGCGTGGTCGCAGGACGCGCTGGGCGAACTGCTCAGCGTGGCCGTCACCGTCGACGCCGCGGCCCCGCTGGGCAACCGCGTCGTGCGCCTCGAGGTGTACGGCGGCCTCACGTCGGCCGACCCGAGCCCCGCCAACACCATCAACGTGGTCGCCCCGCAGTGACCGAGCCTGGAGCACCCATGTCCCTCTTCTTCCTTCCTTCACGTCCTGTCGTCCACCCTGCTACGAGGAGCCCCTCCATGACACTTTCCACCTTCAAGCCCCAGGCGGCCTTCGTGCTGGCGGCGCTGGCGGCAGCCTCGGCGCAGGCGGCCTTCAACAGCGGCAGCACCGGTGCCGACGGCTCACTGAACCCGACCGTCAACACCGAGATCCAGCTGCCCGAGTCGGGCATCCTGAACTACACGACGGTCAACATCCCGAGCGGCGTGACGGTCAAGTTCAAGAAGAACACCGCCAACACGCCGGTGTTCATCCTGGCCAGCGGCAATGTGACGATCGCCGGGACGATCGACATCCGCGGCACCGATGCGACGTCGACCGGCACCTATGGCGATGGCTTGCAGGGCGACGATGCCATCCCGGGCGTCGGCGGGCCGGGCGGCTACGACGGCGGCCGTGGCGGGCGCGACGACACGCAGCAGCGGGCGGAGATCGTGCGCGGCGGCAGTGGCCTGGGCCCGGGCGGCGGGCCGGGGGGCGTCGAAGGCCCGGACGGCTGCAACGCGATGGGCCAGTACCACTACATCGGCATCGGGGGCGGGTATGCCACCAAGGCCTACCAGTCCTGGGGCGCGAGCTACTACTGCGACATCAACTCCATCACGATCGTCGGCAAGACCTATGGGTCGCCGTTGCTGCAGCCTCTGCTCGGCGGCTCCGGCGGTGGCGGCGGCCGAGGCGGTACGGCCTTCCCGGGCGCCGGCGGCGGCGGTGGCGGCGGCGCCATCCTGATCGCATCGTCGGGCGTGCTGCAGGTGACCGGCACCATCAATGCGCGCGGCGGCGACGGCGGCGGGCTCGCGGGGACCGGCGCGGGCGGCAACGGCGCGGGTGGTTCGGGCGGTGGCATCCGGTTGGTCGCCACGACCGTGTCGGGCAACGGCAGCCTGCTGGCCGAAGGAGGTTGCATCAACAACAGCAACCAGCCGCGGCAGAACTGCGGAGCGGTTGGCGGCGGGGTTTTCGGCGGTTCGGTGGGCCGCGTGCGCATCGAAGGCGAGGCCATCACCTACTCCGGCGCGGCCACCCCGGCCTTCGTCGCCGACGTCCCCGGCCCGGTCTTCATCGCCGAGGCCCCGAGCCTGCGCATCGCCTCGGTCGCCGGCACCGCCGTGCCGGCCAACCCGACCGGCAATGCCGACGTGACGCTGCCGGCCACCACCACCGGCCCGATCGACGTCGTGTTCCAGACCGTCAACGTGCCGGTCGGCAACACCGTGCTGCTGCGCATCGTGCCGGCCTACGGCCAGCCGACCGAGGCGCTGAGCCCGGCCATCACCGGCAGCACCGGCAGCGGCAACGCGTCGGTGTCGGTGACGCTGCCGTCGGGCCCGAGCACGCTGCAGGCGACCACCACCTACACCGTGGTCGTGGCCGGCACGCTCGACCTGTCGCGCTTCGCGCACAACGAGCAGGTCGAGAAGGTGGAGGTCACGGTGTCGATGGTCGGCGAGGCGACCGCCCGGCTGCTGACCGCCAGCGGCAAGGCCTACGACGTTCCGTACGCCGCGCTGCGCGCCGCCGGCTTCCGCGGCTGACGGCAGGCTCCCGGCACGACCCGCCCGCACGAATCACCTACTGGTTTGCACAGGACCATGATGACGACAGAGGTCAACCCCACCGTGCGGCGCGTGCTCGCCACGCTGACGGCCGTCGCGTTGGCGGCCAGTGCGGTCTCGACGCGATCGGCCGAGCTGATCGTCGACGACGGTGTCGTCATCAAGTTCGGCGGCGACGCGCAGCTGGTGCTGCGCGACAAGCTGACGGCCGGCAAGGGGGTGGTGCTGACCAGCCAGAAGGACGATGCCAACGGCGGGCAGACCAACGGGGCGGCGCAGGTGCCGGCGGCCGGCGACTGGCGCGGGCTGCGCTTCGAGAAATCCGCCGCCGCCTTCGGCAGCCTGTCGCTGAGCGACTGGACGGTGCGCTACGCCGGCGGCGGCGATGCCGGCGCGGCGGTGACGCTGCGCGGCTTCGGCCCCGGTCTCGAATACCTGCAGGTGATGGACGGCACGACCGGCCTGCGCCTGGTCGACGGTGCATCGCCGGCCATCACCGGCTCCAGCTTCCTGCGCAACGCGATCGGGCTGGACGCCGACGGCAACAGCGCGCCCGTCATCGGCAGCACGCAGTTCGCCGGCAACACCACGCAGGCGATCCTGAACCGCACGCCGGCCACGCTGATCCAGGCCAGCGGCAACTGGTGGGGCCACCCGAGCGGCCCGAAGGACACCGCGGGCAACCCGCAAGGGCAGGGCGATGCCGTGTCTGCCGGTGTCAACTACGGCAACTTCCTGGCGCTCGCGCCGCTGATCGCGCCTTCTGTGCGGCTGGCGAGCCCGTTGCCCTTCTACGAAGGCCGCACCGTCACGCTCGACGTGGCCTGCATCAACGCCACCGAATTCCGCATCGCCGAAGGCACGGCCTTCGCCGGGACCTCGTTCCAATCGCTTGCCAACGGCCGCGCGACTGTCGACTTCACGCTGTCCGAGGGCGACGGCCGGAAGCCGGTCAGCGTGCAGTTCCGCAACGCGGCGGGCACCGTGACCACCGCCTCGCTGTCTGGCGGCGTGCTGGTCGACACGCAGGCGCCGGTGCTGTCGATCAACAACCCGGCCCCTGGCAGCATCGTCAGCGGCCCCATCACCGTCGAGGCGAGTGCGAGCGATGCCTCCGGCGTGGCCAGCGTGCGCTTCTACCTCGACGAGCAACTCGTCGCGACGCGCACCGCCACCCCGTACAGCTACGCCTGGAACACCGACGCCAGCACCGACGGCAACCACAGCTTCCGCGTCGTCGCGCTCGACCAGGCCGGCCGCAGCGCCGAGCTGAGCCGCGCGGTGACGCTGTCGCGCGCACCGGTCCAGCCCGACCTCGAAGGTCCGCAGCTGGCCGCCGTCGCGGCCGGCGGCAGCCCGCTCGCCAATGGCGCGAGCTTCGCGCGCAACACCACCATCACCTTCAGCGCCAGCGACCGCAGCGGCATCTCGCGCATCGAGCTGCTGCTCGACGGCGCGATGGTCGCCACCGCCAGCGGCTCGGGCAGCTACAGCGTGCCGTTCAGCC
>NZ_JBFUGN010000259.1:0-7056 GCF_056402895.1 Rhizobacter sp. P3_B12
ATCAGCACCGCCGGCATCCGTGGCCTGAACAGCGACCAGTTCGCGGCCCTCACCTCGGACCAGGTSGCATCGCTGACGACCGSSCARRTCKCCGCRCTGACGACCASCCAGCTGKCSTCGCTGASCTCCGAYTCGCTGAACGCRCTGAGCACCRCGCAGTTCGSSRTSCTGTCGACGGCCCAGGCYGCCGCSCTSACCWSCGACCAGATCCCGCACCTSGAATCGTCGGACCTGCGYGCGCTGAGCACCGCCGCGMTSCGCAACTGGASCACCGCSCAGATCGAYGCGCTGACCTCCGACCAGATGGGYSMGCTSACSACCGCCCAGGTCGCCGGCCTGACGACCGCSCARCTGRSCAACCTGASSACCRMCGACCTGAACGCGMTGAACACCGCGCAGTTCGYCGCGCTGTCGACCGCCCAGGTCGCCKSSCTGACCGCCACSCAGATCGCCGGSCTGCAATCCGATGACCTGCGTGCCCTGAGSACSGCSCARTACGCCGCGMTGAACTCSGCRCAAGTGGGTGCGCTGACGACCGACCAGATCCCGAACCTCGAATCGGCCGACCTGCGCGCCATCAGCACCACCGCGATCCGCGCGCTGAACAGCGACCAGCTGGCCGCCCTCGACTCGAGCCAGATCGGCGCGCTGACGACCGGCCAGGTCGCCGCGCTGACGACCACGCAGCTGTCGACGCTGAACAGCGACGACCTGCGCGCCCTGACGACGCAGCAGTACGCCGCGCTGTCGACCACGCAAGTCGCCTCGCTGACCACCGACCAGATCCCGGTTCTCGAATCGAGCGACCTGCGCACGCTGAGCACCGCCGCGCTGCGTTCGTGGAACACCGACCAGCTGAACGCGCTGAGTTCCGACCAGATGGGCCAGCTGACGACCGCCCAAGTGGCCGGCCTGACGACCACCCAGCTCGCGAACCTGACGACCGAGGACCTGAACGCGCTGAACACCGCTGACTTCGCTGCGTTGACGACCGCCCAGGTCGCCGCGCTGAAGGTCAGCCAGATCGCCGGCCTGGAAACCGACGACCTGCGGGCGATGACGACGGCGCACTACGCCGCGCTCAGCACCGCGCAAGTCGGCGCCCTCACCAGCGACCAGATCCCGCACCTGGAATCCGCTGACCTGCGTGCCATCAGCACCGCCGGCATCCGTGGCCTGAACAGCGACCAGTTCGCGGCCCTCACCTCGGACCAGGTGGCATCGCTGACGACCGCGCAAGTCGCCGCGCTGACGACSACCCAGCTGTCGTCGCTGACCTCCGACTCGCTGAACGCGCTGAGCACCGCCCAGTTCGCGATCCTGTCGACCGCGCAGGTCGCGTCGCTGACGACCGACCAGATCCCGCACCTCGAGTCTTCGGACCTGCGTGCGCTGAGCACCGCCGCGCTGCGTTCGTGGAACACYGACCAGCTGAACGCGCTGAGCTCCGACCAGATGGGCCAGCTGACGACCGCGCAAGTGGCCAACCTGACGACGACCCAGCTGGCGAACCTGACGACGGAAGACCTGAACGCGCTGAACACCGCTGACTTCGCCGCGCTGTCGACCGCCCAGGTCGCTGCGCTCAAGGTCAGCCAGATCGCCGGCCTGGAAACCGACGACCTGCGGGCGATGACGACGGCGCAGTTCGCCGCGCTCAGCACCGCACAAGTCGGCGCGCTGACCAGCGACCAGATCCCGCACCTGGAATCGTCCGACCTGCGTGCCATCAGCACCGCCGGTATCCGTGGCTTGAACAGCGACCAGTTCGCGGCCCTCACCTCGGATCAGGTGGCTTCGCTGACGACCGCGCAAGTGGCCGCACTGACGACCACCCAGCTGTCTTCGCTGACCTCCGACTCGCTGAACGCGCTGAGCACCGCCCAGTTCGCGATCCTGTCGACCGCGCAGGCCGCTTCGCTGACCTCCGACCAGATCCCGCACCTSGAATCGTCGGACCTGCGTGCSCTGAGCACCGCCGCGATCCGCAACTGGASSACCGCRCAGGTCGACGCRCTGACCAGCGACCAGATGGCCCAGCTGACGACGGCGCAAGTCGCCGCRCTGACGACSGCCCAGCTSRSCAACCTGGTCASCGACGACCTGAACGCGCTGAACACCGCGCAGTTCGCCGCGCTGTCCACCGCGCAAGTGGCTTCGCTGACCGCCACGCAGRTSGCCGGKCTGCARTCCGATGACCTGCGTGCCCTGACGACGGCSCASTWCGCCGCGCTGARCACCRCGCAAGTSGCYGCGCTGACSACCGACCAGWTSCCGAACCTCGARTCGGCCGACCTGCGTGCGATCAGCACGACGGCGCTGCGCCAGCTCGACTCGGCACAGCTTGGTTCGCTGACCAGCGACCAGTTCGCCGCGCTGACGACCGCGCAAGTGGCCGCGCTGACGACGACCCAGCTGTCGMMMCTCGGCACCGRCGACCTGAACGCGCTGACGACGACGCAGTTCGCGRCGCTGTCGACCGCCCAGGCCGCCKCGCTGACGACCGACCAGATCCCGACGCTGGAATCGGCCGACCTGCGTGCCCTGAGCACCGCCGCGATCCGCAACTGGACCACCGCGCAGATCGACGCGCTGACCTCCGACCAGATGGGCCAGCTGACGACCGCGCAAGTGGCCGGCCTGACGACCGCCCAGCTGAGCAACCTGGTGAGCGATGACCTGAACGCGCTGAACACCGCCGACTTCGCCGCGCTGTCGACCGCCCAGGTCGCTTCGCTGACGGTCGGCCAGGTGGCCGGCCTGCAGACCGACGACCTGCGTGCGATGACGACGGCGCACTACGCCGCGCTGACCACTGCACAAGTCGGCGCGCTCACCAGCGACCAGATCCCGCACCTGGAATCGGCYGACCTGCGTGCCATCAGCACCGCCGGCATCCGCGGMCTGAACAGCGACCAGTTCGCTGCGCTGACCTCGGACCAGGTGGCATCGCTGACGACCGCGCAAGTCGGCGCGCTGACGACGACGCAGCTGGCCTCGCTGAGCTCCGACTCGCTGAACGCGCTGAGCACTGCCCAGTTCGCGATCCTGTCGACGGCGCAAGTCGCTTCGCTGACCTCCGACCAGATCCCGCACCTGGAATCGTCGGACCTGCGTGCCCTCAGCACCTCGGCCATCGCCAACATGAGCACCGCGCAGATCGATGCGCTGAGCTCCGACCAGATGGGCCAGCTGACGGTGGCCCAGGTCGCCGCGATGACGACGGCCCAGCTGAGCAACCTGGTCACCGACGACCTGAACGCCTTCGGCACCGCGCAGTTCGCGGCGCTGTCGACGGCCCAGGTGGCCTCGCTGACGGTCACGCAGATCGCCGGCCTGCAATCCGACGACCTGCGTGCGCTGACCACCGCGCACTACGCGGCACTGACCACGGCCCAGGCGCATGCGCTGACGACCGACCAGATGCCGGACCTGGAATCGGCCGACCTGCGCGCGCTGAGCACCAACGCGATCCGCGCACTGGACTCCGACCAGCTGGCCGCCCTCACCTCTGACCAGATGGCGGCACTGACCACCGGCCAGGTGGCGGCGCTGACGGCCAGCCAGGTCGGCACGCTGACCACCGACGACCTGAACGCGCTGACCACCAGCCAGTTCGCGGTCTTCTCGACGGCGCAGGTGCAGACCCTGGGCAGCGACCAGATGGCGGCCCTGCAGACCGACGACCTGCGTGCACTGAGCACCGCGGCGCTGCATTCGCTGAGCACCGCGCAGCTGGACGCGATGGGTTCCGACCAGTTCGGTGCGCTGAGCACGGCGCAGGTCGCTGCGCTGACCACGACGCAGATCTCGAGCCTGTCGAGCGATGACCTGAACGCGCTGACCGGCACGCAGTTCGCGGCGCTGACCACCGCGCAGTCGGCTTCGCTGACGGCTTCGCAGATCGGCACGATGGCCACCGACGACCTGCAGGCACTGACCACGGCGCACTACGCGTCGCTGTCGGCGACCCAGGTGCTCGGCATCACGACCGACCAGATCTCGGTGATCGAGACGCAGGACCTGCGCGCGCTGACCTCGACCTCGCTGCGTGCCCTGACGGATGCGCAACTGGGCGAGCTGACGACGACGCAGCTCTCCTCGCTGGGCGGCCAGGTCAGCAACCTGACGACCTCGCAGCTCTCGCACCTGGCCACCGACGACCTGAACGCGTTCACCGCCTCGCAGTTCCTGGTGATGAACACGGCGCAGATCCAGTCGCTGACGGTCACGCAGATCGGCAACCTGGAAACCGCGGACCTGCGTGCACTGAGCACGGCCGCGATCCAGTCGCTGACGACCGACCAGGTCCAGGCCATCACGACCGACACCTTCCAGGCCTTGAGCGCGACGCAGATCGCCGCGTTCACGACCGCCCAGGTGCATGCGCTGACGACCGACCAGGTCATCGCGCTGACGACCACGCAGACGATGGCCCTGGAAACGCAGGACATCGCCGCGATGACGATGACGCAGATCGCGGCCTTCGAAGGCCAGGACATCGCGGTGATGTCGTCGCCGCAGCTGGATGCCTTCATGGCGGCCTCGCCGATCGTGCTGGACCTGAACGGTGACGGCGTCTCGACGGTGTCGGCGGCGCACGGCGTCAACTTCGACCTGAACGCCACCGGCCATGCCAACAAGGTGGGCTGGGCGTCGGCGACGGACGGCATCCTGGTGATGGACCGCAACGGCGACGGCAAGATCAACGACGGCACCGAGCTGTTCGGCGTCGCGACCGTGAAGGCCGACGGCACCCGCGCCGGCAACGGTTACGAGGCCATGAAGATCGAGGACACGAACCACGACGGCAAGCTGAGCGCCGCGGACGCGAACTTCGACAAGCTGAAGGTGTGGGTCGATGCCAACCAGGACGGCATCTCCGAGGCGGGCGAGCTGAAGGGCCTGGCCGATTTCGGGATCGTCTCGCTGGACCTGCATGCCGCGAGCGGCACGACGGTGCAGAACGGCAACCTGCTGGGCCTGGTGTCGAGCTACACGACGACCGACGGCGCCAAGCACGACATGGCGGACGTGTGGTTCGGCAAGGCCGCGGCGACCGATGCCACGGCAGCCAAGGAACTGCCGGTGCAGCTGGCCGATGTGCTGGCCGCCCCGACGGCCGACGTGCTGGGCGGCAGCAGCGCCCCGACGGTGGCCGCGACGCAGACCACGGCGCATGCCGCGGTGCATGTCGATCACAAGCTGCTGGCCGACGACGAGCACCTGAAGAACATCGGCCCGCTGATCTGATCACGGCAACCGATGGCGCGGCACGCACTCCCTGAAGTGCGTGCCGCGCGGTCACGCCGGTCACCCGCATCCCTGCCCGCATGAAATTCGGCATCGTCAAGTGGTTGGTGAGCAAGCTGCTGCCCTCGGCCTGGCGGGACCTGTTCTCGTCCGACGGCGGCAGCGGCGGCTCGACCGCGCCGACGACGCCGGCCACCCCGACGTCCAGCACCGGCGCGCTGACCGATGCCCAGGTGCAGGCGCTGACGACGGCGCAGATCGCCGGCATGACGACCAGCGAGCTGAACGCGTTGACGACCGCGCAGTTCGCGATGCTGTCGGCGACGCAGGCGGGTGCGATCACGACCACGCAGGCGGCCAACCTGGAGACGGCGGACCTGCGCGCGCTGACCACCGCCGCGATCCGCGGCTGGAGCAGCGCGCAGCTCGCGGCGCTGACGACGCAGGAGATCGGCCTGCTGACCACCGCGCAGGTGGCCGCGCTGACGCCGGCGCAGATCGCCGCGCTGTCGACCACCTCGCTGAACGCGATGACGACCGCCGAGTTCGCGGCCTTCAACAGCGCGCAGGCCGCGGCGTTGACCACGCAGCAGATCTCGCACCTGGAGACGGCCGACTTGCGGGCACTGACGACGGCTGCGCTGCGCGGCTTGTCGGCGGCACAGCTCGATGCCCTGAGCACGGCGCAGGTGGCGCTGCTGAGCACGGCGCAGGTGGCCTCGCTGGCGCCGGCGCAGATCGCGGCGCTGTCGACCGGTGACATCGCGGCCCTGCAGACGGCGCAGGTCGCCGCGCTGAACAGCGCCCAGGTGGCGGCACTGACGACCGACCAGATCGCCGCGATCGAAACGGCAGACCTGCGCGCATTGAGTTCCGCCGCGTTCCGGGCACTGAGTCCGGCGCAGATCGAGGCTTTCACGTCCGGGCAGTTCGGTGCGCTGACGACGGCGCAGATCGCGACGCTGACGCCAACGCAGATCGCCGGGCTGGGCAGCGACGACCTGCAGGCGCTGACGAGCACCCAGTTCGCGGCGCTGACCTCGGCCGAGGTGGTCGCGTTGTCGCCGGAGCAGATCGCGGTGCTGGAGACCGCCGACGTGCGCGCGCTGAGCACCGCCGCCTTCCGCGCGCTCAACGACGCCCAGATCGATGCGCTGACGCCATCGCAGCTGGCGGTGCTGACGACGGCGCAGGTGGCTTCGCTGACGCCCGGCCAGGTGGCGGCCTTCAGCACCGACGACCTGCTCGGCTTGAGCACCACGCAGTTCGCCTCGCTGTCATCGACCCAGGTGGCAGCGCTGAGCCCGGCCCAGGTGGCCGCGCTGGAGACCGCCGACTGGGCGGCGCTGAACACATCGGCCATCAAGGCGCTGAGTGCCGCCTCGGTGGCCGCGCTGACGACCGACCAGATCGTCGCGCTGACGACGGCCCAGGCGGCAGCGCTGACCGCGACGCAAGCCGCCGCGCTGACGCCGGAGCAGATGCTGGCGCTGGAGACGGGCGACCTGCGCGCGCTGAGCTCGGCCGCGTTCCGCGCGCTGACGCCGGCGCAGATGGACGCGCTCAGCTCGGACCAGTTCTCGGCCTTGACGACGGCGCAGATCGGGGCGCTGACCGGCCCGCAGATCGGCGCGCTGCACACCGACTACCTGAATGCGCTGACGACCACGCAGTTCGCTGCGCTGTCGACCGCGCAGGCGGCTTCGCTGACGGCCACCCAGGTGGCGGCGCTGGAGACGGCCGACCTGGCGGCGCTGAGCACCGGTGCCGTGCGGGCGCTGAGTGCCGCGGCGGTGGCTGCGC
>NZ_JBFUGN010000260.1:0-7045 GCF_056402895.1 Rhizobacter sp. P3_B12
CGCTGGGCGAGGCCAGCGAGGCGCTGCTGGGGCTGTTCGAGCAGCTGACCGGCCAATACGAGCGCAGCATGCAGGTTTTGATGGGGTAAAGCTTCTCGAAATCCCCCCATCTCGGGGGGGCGGTGCAACTTCGTGCCGCTATGATGAACAGAAGAGACATGGGAAGCGGCTGAACGGGGGTGAAGAGGACGCCCGGCCGCTTCAAAGCAGCACACCCGACCCATCGCATGACTGAAACCAAGCCCTTGGCCGTGCCCGCACGCGTGGACAACGCGCGCGCGCTCACCGCATCGCTCGGGCTTGCACCGCAGGCCCTGGGGGCGCTGGTGTTCACGCTGGCCGACCGGCTCGATGCCCCGCTCGCCGTCAAGGAGGCCGCCACCGGCCGCTACGTGTACGCCAACAGCCGCATGGATGCGCTGGTCGGCCGCACCGCCGACGGCCTCTCCGACGAAGACTGGCTCGAYCCGGCCCAGGCCGCGACGCTGCGCACCGCCGACCAGTCGGCGATGGTGCAGACGCTGCCGCAGGTCAGCGAGCACCGCATCGAGCGCAAGGGCGGGCGGCGCGAGTACAGCGTGACCCGGCAGGCACTGGCGTCGCAGGACGGCAGCGGGCCGCGCTACCTGTGCTGCCTCTGGCTCGACCAGACCACGCAGCGGCAGCACGAGACCCAGCTGCAGATCGCGCTGCAGCAGCTGGAGCAGCAGCAGCAGGCGAGCGAGGCCTTCCGCCGCGAGATGCAGGACCAGGGGTTGCGCGACACCATCACCGGCCTCTACCAGCGGGCGCACTTCGACGACCAGCTGCGCCGCGAGGTCGACCTGTCGTCGCGCGAGCACCGCGAATTCGCGCTGGTGTCGGTGGCGCTCGATCCGCTGAACGACGAGGTGAAGGCGCTCGGGCCGGAGGCGCGGCAACGCGTGCTCGAGGCGCTCGGGCGGCTGCTGCGCAGCAACACCCGGGCGATGGATGCCTCGTGCCGGCTCGAGGAAGACCTGTTCGCGGTGCTGCTGTCGGGCGTCGGCCTGGCGACGGCGCATGCGCGGATGGAAGGGCTGCGCCGCCAGTGCGCGACGCAGATCGTGATGCTGAACGGGCGCGACCTGGGCTTCACCGTGTCGATGGGCGTCGCGAGCTTCCCGCACACGGCCCACACGCAGGAAGAGCTGCTGCAGGCGGCCGATGCGGCGCTGGCCGAGGCGCGGCGGCGGGGTGGGAACCACGTGACGCTGGCGAGCATCCGCTTCGAGACGTCGTGAAGATCCGGGTCAGACCAGGCCCTTGATCCCCTTGTAGAGCATGTAGCTCGCCAGGCTGTACAGCAGTACGGCGAACACCCGCTTCAGCTTCGCGGTGTCGATCCGGTGGGCGGTGCGCGCGCCGAGCGGTGCCGTCGTCACGCTGGCCACCGCGATCACGACCAGCGCCGGCAGGTAGATGAAACCCAGCGTGCCCGGCGGCATGTCGTGCAGCGACCAGCCGGCGTAGACGTAGCCGACGGTCCCCATCAGCGCGATCGGGAAGCCCAGGGCGGCCGAGGTCGCCACCGCGGCGCGGATCGGCACGTTGCACCAGGTCATGAACGGCACCGAGACGAACGCGCCGCCGGCCCCCACCAGCGCCGACAGCACGCCGATCACGCTGCCCGCGCCGAACATGCCGGCACCCTGCGGCAGCTGGCGCGACGGCTTCGGCTTCTTGTCGAGGAACATCTGCGTGGCCGAGAAGCCGATGAACAGCGCGAACAGCAGCGCCAGCCAGTTGGCCGGCAGCGCCTTCGCGATCTGCGCGCCGAGCAGCGAACCGAGCACGATGCCGGGCGCGAGCAGCCTGACGATGTCCCAGCGCACGCCGCCGCGCTGGTGGTGGGCGCRCACCGACGAGATCGACGTGAAGCAGATCGTCGCCAGCGAGGTCGCGACCGCCATCTTCACGATGTAGGCCTCGGGGAAGCCCTTCAGCGTCAGCAGCAGCGTGATGAACGGCACCAGCGTCGCGCCACCGCCGACGCCGAGCAGCCCGGCCAGGAAGCCGGTGAAGGAGCCGAGGACGAGCAGTTCGAGGATGAGTTGCCAGCCGAGGTCGAAAGCCATCAGGGCTTCCGATCCAGCAGCGCGAGCACCTCGGCCCATTCCTGCGGCGACACCGGCGTGATCGACAGCCGGTTGCCGGGCTTCAGCACCACCATCGACGCGAGCGAGGGCGCCTCGCGCATCTCGCGCAGCGACAGCAGCCGCGTCTTGCGATCGAGCGCCACGTCGACATGCCACCAGCGCGGCTTCTCTGCCGTGGCCTTGGCGTCGAAGTACTTGCTCTTCGCGTCGAATTGCGTGGCGTCGAGGTAGGGCTCGCTCACCACGCGCGCCAGCCCGGCGACGCCCGGCTCCGGGCAGGACGAGTGATAGAACAGCACGCCGTCGCCGCTGCGCATCTGGTCGCGCATGAAGTTGCGGGCCTGGTAGTTGCGCACGCCGATCCAGGGCACGCGCTGCTTCGGCGCGGCAGCCAGGTCGTCGATCGAACACTCGTCGGGCTCGCTCTTCATGAGCCAGAACTGTTCGGTCATGCTCTGGTGTGGAAAGTGGCTGCGAAAGCTGGGGCGAGGACGCTGGAAAGAATAAGGTGTCCGTCACGCACCGTGAGCCGCATTCCTGAACCCAGGCAGTTCAGGTGGGCGAGGTCAGCCGGGCTTCGGGTTCATCTGACGCGAGACGATCACACCAACCGGGCGATGTTCCAAGCCCTTGCTCATAAGAGCATCGGTTCAAGGAAATATAAAACTCACGCGAACGCAACGGACTCGAAGAATTCTACGCGCGTCATCCGGCGCGAGTGTGTCTGTTCACAGCAATTGCCCGTCGGCGCCAAGGGCTTGGTCGACACGGTGGATCAAAGCGTCTATGTCGATGTCTTCGCTGCTCGACGACGCCGATGCCGATGTGGAAGCCGACGCCGGCACCGGAGCGGGCGACGACTTCGGCGCGGGGGGGCGCTCGGCCAGTGCGTATGCGAGGTTCAGTGCCGCCAGCACCGCGATCCGCTCGCGCGCCTTGACGCGGCCGCCGTCGCGGATCGCGCTCATCTCGCGGTCGACGTTGCCCACCGCTTCGAGCAGCGAGGACTCGCCGCCTTCCGGGCAGCCGAGGATGTAGCTCTGCCCCATGATCGTCACTTCGATCTGCTTCATTTGGTGCGCGCTCCGGAATCGGCACCGACGGCGGCCGGGTCGGCCGGCAGGCGCTCGAGCAGCGCATCGATGCGGCCACGCGCCGCGTTCAGCCGCGAGCGCAGGTTGTCGCGCTCATGCGTGACGGTCGCGAGTTGTTGTTCGAGCAGGGCGTTGGTGCGCTTCAGTTCATCGTGCCGCAGCAACAAGCGCTCGACGCGTTCGGCAAGTTCGTGGATCTTGGCCATGGCGCATCAAAGGTGGAGTGTGAACCGATTGTAGAGGGGGCGCCCGGGCCTGCTTACAATCGCGCCCGTTGGTGCCCGTGCCGGTGTTCACGCCGGCACAGTTAAACGGGAAGCAGAGGTTGCTCGACCGCACGGTCGCACGGCCCACCTGCGCTGCCCCCGCAACGGTAAGCGGACGAAGCCACGCGGCTTCAGCCCCTGCGCATGGCCACTGGAGCTGCTCGGCTCCGGGAAGGCCGCAGGTGACGGTTCCGCCAGCCCGGATACCGGCCAACAAGGCGGCGCCGCGTGCAAGCGCGATGCCATGGGTGCGCACCAGCGGGGAAGCTGGCGCGCACGGCTTCATCGATGGCAGTTCCTCATGATTTCTCGTTCCTCGCAGCTGCGCGCGCCCGTCGCGCCGAGCCTGCTCGCCGGCGCCTGCGCCGTCGCCTGTGCTTCCCTGTTCCCGCTGGCCGCCGCCCAGGCACAGACGGTCGCCGTCGCGGCCGATGGCAGCCGCGTCTTCGCACCGGTGATCGTCACCGCGACGCGCTTTCCGGAAGACGCCTCGAAGCTGCCGTTCGGCGTCAGCGTGATCACCTCGGCCGACATCCGCGAGGCCGGCGTCACGACGGTCAACGAGGCGATCATGAAGCTGCTGGGCGTGCCCGGCCGCCTCGATTTCTACGGCGGCGGCGACTACTCGCTCGACCTGCGCAACTTCGGCACCACCTCCGACAACAACCAGGCGGTGATCGTCGACGGCATCAAGATCAGCGAGGCCGACCTCGGCGGCACGCGGCTGGCCGGCATCCCGATCGATTCGGTCGAGCGCATCGAGGTGATCCGCGGCAGCGGCGCGGTGCTGTACGGTGAAGGCGCCACCGGCGGCGTGATCGTCATCACCACCAAGGCCGGCGCGGGCCTGCAGCGCAAGAGCGGCGCGCAGGTCTACGGCGCGATGGGCAGCCACGCGCTGCTCGACACGCGTGCCAGCGGCACGGTGGTGGCGGGCAAGTTCTCGCTCGATGTGGCCGGCAACCACCGAGAGACGGACAACCACCGCGACAACTTCCGCTCCGAGAACGAGGGTGCCTCGGCCACCGCACAGTGGCAGCTCGCCGACGGCGTGCGGGTCGGCGCCCGCAGCGGCTGGGACCGGCTCGAGACCGGCCTGCCGGGCTCGCTGACGGCCGCGCAATACGCCGACAACCCGCGCCAGACGAGCAAGCCGAACGACCATGGGGGCATCCGCAGCCGCAACTCGGGGCTGTTCGGCTCCGCGGTGCTGGGCGACTGGCAGCTCGGCCTGGACGCCGGCTGGCGCGACAAGCACCTGGAGAGCCGCGGCAGCTCGAGCTACGGCTACGACATCAACGCGAAGAACTACGCGCTGCGGGCGCGCAACGAGATGGCGCTGGCCGGCGGCCGCAATGCGCTGAGCTTCGGCATCGACCAGGCCGACTGGACGCGCGACACGGTCTTCGGCTCGTCCGCCGACCAGACCTCGCGGGCGTTCTATGCGAAGGACGACTACACCTTCGCGTCGGGCACGCGGGTCAGTGTCGGCGGGCGCAGCGAGCACATCGAGAAGAGCAGCACCGACACGACGACCGGCATCGACGACACGATGCACGCCTGGGAGCTGGGCCTGCTGCAGCCGCTGTCGGCCGCGACCTCGGTGTATGGCCGGATCGGCAGCAGCTACCGGCTGGCGAACGCGGACGAGTACAGCTTCACCGCCGGCGAACTGCGCCCGCAGACCTCGCGCGACATCGAGCTCGGCCTGCGCTGGCAGGCCGGCGGTACGCGCGCCGAAGTGCGCGCCTACCGCAGCAAGCTGACCGACGAGATCGGCTATGACCCGAATGCCGTGGGTCCGTTCGGCCCCGGCGCCAACATCAACTTCGACCCGACACGCCGCCAGGGCGTCGAGGCCGAGCTGTCGCAGGCGCTGGGCAGCACGGCCAACGTGCGTGTCGTCGCCGCGCGGCGCCAGGCTCGCTTCACGGCCGGCGGCTACGACGGCAAGGACGTGCCGCTGACCGCGAAGACCACGCTCGCGCTGCGCGGCGACTGGGCGTTCGCCGAGGGGCACCGGGTCGACGCCGGCGTGAACTACGTGTCGTCGCAGACGCCGGATTTCGCGAACGCCTGCACGATGCCGGCCCACACCACGCTGGACCTGCGCTACGCGTACCAGTGGCAGATGCTGGAGTTCGCGCTCGGCGTGACCAACGTGACCGACAGGAAGTACTACACGCTGGCCTTCCGCTGCGACGCGAGCGGCCAGACCAGCTCGATCTACCCGGAAGACGGCCGGGCTTTCACCGGCTCCGTCCGGATCCAGTTCTGATCGAGCGCGATGGCGAGCCATGAACTGATCCTCGGCGGCCAGCGCAGCGGCAAGTCGCGCTGCGCCGAGTCGCGTGCGCTCGCCTGGCTCGCGACGCCGGGGCATGAGGCGGCGCTGCTGGCCACCGCGCTGCCCGGCGACGGCGAGATGCGCGAGCGCATCGCGCAGCACCGCCGCGACCGCGCCGAGCGCGTGCCGGCGATGGTCACGCACGAGGTGCCGCGCGATCTTGCGCTCGGCATCGCGCAATACGCGCACCCGCAGCGGCTGCTGGTGATCGACTGCCTGACGCTGTGGGCGACGAACTGGCTGATGCCGATGGAACCGCTGGAGCAGCCGCACGAGCGCTGGCAGGCCGCGTCGCAGGCGATGCTGAACGCCTTGGCGGCAGCTCCCGGCCCGGTGGTGCTGGTGTCGAACGAGATCGGCCTGGGCCTGTCGCCGATGACGCGCGAGGCGCGACACTTCGTCGACGAACTGGGGCGGCTGCACCAGGCGGTCGCCGCGCACTGCGCGCGCGTGACGCTGATGGTGGCCGGGCTGGAGCTGGCCGTGAAGGCGGAGACACGATGACGATGCGCACCCTCCTGAGGCAGGTGCTGGCGATGGCGCTGCTGGCCGCGACCGGCCTGTGCGCCACCGCGACCCCGCTCACGCTGAAGGACGACCGCGGCCGCACGCTGACCTTGCCCGCACCGCCGCAGCGCGTGATCAGCCTGCTGCCCTCGCTGACCGAGAGCGTCTGCGCGCTCGGCGGCTGCGCGCGGCTGGTCGGCACCGATCGCTACTCCAACTCGCCGGCCGAGGTGCTGGCGCTGCCCAAGCTGGGCGGCATCGACGACGCCCAGGTCGAGCGCATCGTCGCGCTGAAGCCCGACGTGGTGCTGGCCGCCACCTCGGCGCGCATCATCGAGCGGCTCGAACAGCTCGGCGTCCGCGTCGTCGTCGTCGAATCGAAGACGCATGCCGACGTGCAGCGCAGCCTCGCGACGATCGCGCAGCTGCTCGGCACGCCGGAGCGCGCCGCGCCGGTGTGGGCGCGCATCCAGCGCGAGATGGCCGAGGCCGCGGCGCGCGTGCCGGCGCGGGTGCGCGGGCAGCGAGTGTATTTCGAGGTCGATGCGTCGCCGTACGCGGCGGGCAGCAGCTCGTTCATCGGCGAGACGCTGACGCGGCTCGGCCTCGGCAACATCGTGACGCCCGAGCTCGGGCCGTTCCCGAAGCTGAACCCGGAGTACGTGCTGAAGGCGCAGCCCGACATCCTGATCGGTGCGCAGCGCAACGTCGGCG
>NZ_JBFUGN010000261.1:0-7024 GCF_056402895.1 Rhizobacter sp. P3_B12
CGCGTCACGCGCTACCGGCTGGGCAACGTCTTCCGCGACGTGACCTACGACGCGGCCGATCGCATCGTCAGCTTCACGCACCTGAGCGCCAATGACGGCATCCCGCAGCCGGCGCTGGACCAGAGCTTCGGCTACGACGAGAACGATCGGATCACGCACGTGACGACGGTTGCGAGCAGTTGGTCGATCACGTATGACGCCAACGGCAACCGCACCGGCACAAGCCTGAACGGCAGCCCGAGCCTCTACACCACCGAGGCGACAAGCAACCGGCTCACGAGCATCACGAACCCGGCGAGAAGCTTCGGCTATGACAACGCGGGGAACACGACCACCGACAGCCCGAATTACACGGGGACCTACGGCCTGAGCGGATCGCTGGCGAGCATCACGAAGGCCGGCGTCACTGGCACCTACACCTACGACGCCGACAAGCGGCGCGTCCGCAAGGTGACGAGCGCGGGGCCGGGCAGCACGGTCATCTTCGTGTACGGGCTCAGCGGCGAGTTGCTCGGGGAGTACGACCAAGCGGGACAAGCGCTGCGCGAATACGTGTGGCTCGACGACATCCCGGTGGCGATGTTCATGCCGGACCCGGCGAACCCGAGTGGAGCACCCCTGATGTTCTACATCCACGCGGATCACCTGAACGCACCGCGAATCGTCGTCGACATGAGCAACGTGACCCGCTGGCAGTGGTTCGCCGAGCCGTTCGGCACGACCGCGCCGGAGGTCAATCCGAGTGGGCTTGGCGTCTTCACACAGAACCTGCGCTTCCCCGGGCAATACGCGGATGCGGAGAGTGGGCTTTGGTATAACTACTTCCGCAACTACGACGCCGGGCTTGGACGCTATGCGCAATCTGACCTCATCGGGCTTGCGGGAGGTATCAATACCTACGGGTATGCTGGATCAAACCCGCTCAAATATGTGGATCCCTTGGGGAAAGATTATTGGATCGAAGGATCCGTTCCTGGGGARGGTGGGCATCCGTTTCACCAAAGTATTTGTGTTGGAAAATATACTGGAGGGCGAGCCTGCATCAGTTTTGGTGTCGCGGAGGAGGGCTGCCTAATGAATTGCAAAGGTGAGGTGTATGTGGACACATCTGCCGCCGGACCGCTTGTTGTCCCCACACTTCAATCAACTAGTCCGGAACAAGACACAGAAATCATCGATTACTTTAATTCGTTGCTCGGATCCATTGGACGGTACTCTCTGGTTGGAAACACATGTAGGGATTTCTCGCAGGCTGTCTGGAAGCAGCTGCAGAGAAGATATGGCGGCCTCAGCCCGTATGTGCCAGGGGACGGTCAGAGTTGGCGGTAGTCCCGAGATAGATGCATGTTAACATCTAATCATCATGAGATATATTTACAAATGCGTATTCATTGCTATCTTCGTTGGCACCTTGTATGGCTGCAACTTTGAGGCGCCTGAAATATCTTCAGCCTCATATGTCGAATTCTCTGGCGGATCACCCGGGCCGAAGATCGAATTAAATAGTCAGCAAGTTCACGCGCTATCGGGATGGCTCTTTGAGCATCGCTCTGGTTGGTCGAGAAGTATGGTGACCTACTCGCCGCGCATTCTTATTGCCATTGACCAGAAAGACGGGAAATCATCTACGCTTGATTTGTGGCCAAACACTATAAATTATTATGGGCCGTCAGGGCAGTATCAGAAAACATTGACTGATGCGGAGGCGCTCGTTCTATTCAAGATGATTGGCGCCGAGAGAAAATAGACATGACCAAGTATACCTATCGCGATTTCATCTCAGTACGTCAGCCGGATCACCTTACGATGCGAGAAAGTTGAGTCATTCGATCGGTATCCATTTTCCCTTCCAGCCATTCAATCTCTCGACAACATTGACCTTCACCCCAAGGTCACCTATTTCGTAGGCGAGAACGGTTCGGGGAAATCGACACTACTCAAAGGTATTGCTGTCAACCTCGGATTCAATGCAGAAGGTGGCACCAAGAGTTTTCGCTTCGGTACAAGGCGTTCACACTCGGAACTTCACGAATTCCTTCGCATCGCTAAGGGCGTGCGACGACCTAGAGATGGATTTTTCCTGCGAGCGGAGAGCTTCTTCAACGTGGCAACGGAAATCGAAAACCTCGATGCAGAGCCAGCGCCCGGCCCACCTGTTATTGATCCCTATGGCGGCCGCTCTCTACACGAGCAATCACATGGTGAGTCATTCTTGGCACTCATGACGGAGCGGTTCGGTGGTCAAGGAATATATATTCTTGATGAGCCTGAGGCGGCCCTATCGCCACAGCGACAGCTTGCTGTTCTGAAACGAATTCATGACTTGATCCTTAATCACTCTCAGTTCATCATCGCCACTCACCCACCCATATTGATGGCGCACCCCGATTCGAAGATTTATCTCTGCGACAAAGGTGGTATTTCACTCGCTTCTTACGAGGACACCGAGCATTTCAGAGAACTCCAATTTGATAGAAGATGCGTCGCGTTCGGTGCGGCTTGCTCCAAAGATGCAATATGACCTACGCCAAGAGCGCATGGTGCCGGATGACTCACCATCTTCTTTTGCTTCTCCGGTGTTTCCATGGGAAGTACGATACGGTCGCCCCTTGAGAAGAACAGCCATGCTTGCTGACGAGACTTGCGAACAATTTGCTGATTGGAAGAAGCGTCCCATACTGGCTTCTGCCTATGCGCAAGCCATGAATTTGGTCGAAACAGATGGYCCGTCGCGAACTGATCAATGAGCGTGGAAAATGAATTCAACGAGACTCCTATGAAAATGATTTGCGCAATGAAGTTGCCAAGCTTCGGGTGGGGAATTATTTTCTGGGGCGAGGAGGGTTTGAGGATCCCACCTGAAGCGAATTAAATGAATATGGCCGATATCAAGAGGGCTCGTGATCGTCAAGATTTCGACGTCGCGATAGCCGGATGCTCTGAAATGTTGGAGTCGGGCGATAATCCTGATGTCTTGGAGATGCGCGCGACCATTCATTATTTAAAGGGTGATGGGCGCGCAGCATTCGACGACTATTTCCTCCTTGTCAGCTGGGGTGTCGAAAGTGTGAAAACCCTGTTTTTGGCGTCGCAGGCTGCTTTATATGTTGATGAATATATGAAGGCCATCGAATGGCTCGAGACTATGCTGGATAGCGCGAGCCGGACAAAAAATCATGCTTTTGATACTGGTGCGTGGCTGGCTCTGGCATTTGCCAAAATGCAGATTAACGATTATCGAGCCGCAAAGGAATTGGTTGACGAACTGGAGGCGGCCTCACCGAAAATATCACTGCCGGTGCCCCATGCAGGGCGAGTGCCTATGTTGACCCTCCCCGAGATGCGAGCAGAAATCCTGCGCCGGCAGTTATAAGCCATACGCAGAAAAGGCCGATTCGAAATGAAATTCACCCGGACCCAGTAATAGTTGAAGCCGAGGGAGGAATGCGGCATCCTCAACCTCGCAAAGGTGGCCATGATTATTATGAAATGGCCTCCGCTTTAACTTTGGGGCATTTCTACTATCTGTCGGGCGAGGACTATTTTGAAGAGTAGCTGGCAGGGGCGGCTCGAAGTCGCTTACTAGTAGATGGCCGCAAGAGGCCTCAGAGCTGTGGCCCCGAGACCTTTTTCGAGGCTGTTTCTCGCGTTCAAGACGCACCTTGGGCATCGAGGGCCAGCCATCGCCTTTTGGCCAAGACGATGTTGGCCAACCCGAACAGGCTGAACAACTGCGCCTCGTTCTTCACCATGGCCTTGTAGCGGACCTTCATGTGACGCAACAGGCTCTTGATCACGTGGAACGGATGCTCGACTTTCGCCCGCACGCTCGCCTTGATCGCTCAACTTCGTTGAGCATTCGCTCCCACTCGTGCATGAGGTCCAGTTCTCGGCTCTTCTGGAATCGACGCGCCGCGGGCTTCACATGACAGGCAGTTCAGTCGACGACGGAGACAGTCCGCTGGCGGCCATGGATGCAAGCCGAAGGGCGTGCGCAGGCAGAAGCCGACGGAGAAAGAGGATTTGCGCTTGACACTGCCACGCTGTCAGCCCATAGACTTCCGCCGAACCTGAAAACCCTCCGCCCACCTTGCGAACCGTCCGCGCCCTCTTCGTGATCTTCCTCGCACTGCTGATCCCCATCCGGGGTGCGGTCGCGGGGGCGATGCTGTGCCCGGCGGGAGGTGCCCTGGCGGCGGCGTCGTCGCACATGCAGCACCCGGCGGCGCACGATGGCGCGACCGCCCTGCATCACGACGACGGCGCGCACCATGACCACGCGCATCACGAGCAGGCGCAGCCCTCTCCCACGCACACCTCCCACGACACCGGCTGCAACCTCTGCGCCTCCTTCTGCTCGATGACCCCGATGCCCAGCGCGGCGCCGACGATCGAGCCCTCGACGCTCAGCACCACGCTGAGCTTCCCGTCCCTGCAGGCACCGGCCCCGAGCTTCCAGTCCGGCGGCCCCGACCGCCCACCCCGAAGCCGCTGACCCGCCGGGGCCCCCATGACGGGGCCTCGGGCCCGAGGGTGCCCGCGCGCGCAACGCGCAGGCTGTTGCCGCCCGCCCCGTGCGTGGCGGCGATTCAATCGACTTCGAACCATGAACCTGAACCTGTCGAAAGTGGCCGGCGCCTTGTCGCTGCTGGCACTGGGCGGCTGCGCGTCCTTCTCGGAAGACGGCGGCTTCGACCGCGTCGCGTCGCTGACGCGCGAACGCACCGGCATCGCCCCCACCGCGTTGCGCACCCCTGCAGCCTCCGACGCGGCGCGCACGCGCACCGCCGAGCTGCTGGCGCGGCCGCTGACCCCCGACGCCGCAGTCGAGCTCGCGCTGCTGAACCACCGCGGCCTGCGGGCGAGCTTCGCCGAGCTCGGCATCGCCGAGGCCGACCTGGTGCGCGCCGGCCGCCTGCACAACCCCTCGCTGCGCTTCGGCCGGCTGGCCGGCGGCGGCAGCGTCGAGATCGACCGCGCGGTGATCTTCGATGTGCTGGGGCTGCTGGCGATGCCGACCGCATCGCGCATCGAGCGCGAGCGCTTCGACATCGCCCAGTTGCAGGCCGCCGCCGATGCGGTGGGCCTGGCCGCTGAAGCGCGGCGCGCCTTCTTCGATGCGGTCGCCGCGCAACAACTGCTCGGCTATGCCGACCAGGTGAAGGAAGCCGCCGACGCCTCCGGCGAGCTCGCCCGCCGCATGCTCGCCGCCGGCAACTTCAGCAAGCTGGAGCAGTTGCGCGAGCAGGCCTTCCAGTCCGATGCGCAGGCGCAGTGGCTGCACGCACGCCACCAGGCGGTGGCCGGCCGCGAGCGGCTGGTGCGCGCGCTCGGCCTGGCCGACGGCTCGCCATCGTTCACGCTGCCCGGGCGCCTGCCCGACCTGCCGCCCGCGCCGGTCAACCCGCAGAACGCCGAGCAGACCGCGATGGACCAGCGCCTCGATCTGCAGATGGCCCGCCGCGCCACCGCATCGACCGCCGCATCGCTCGGCCTGACGAAGGCAACGCGCTTCATCAACGTGCTCGACGCCGGCTACCAGAACCAGAGCAGCAGCGCAGAACCGCGCCGCAACGGCTACGAGATCGAGTTCGAGCTGCCGCTGTTCGATTTCGGCAGCGCCCGCACGGCGCGCGCCGAGGCCACCTACCGGCAATCGCTGGACCGCACCGCGCAGCTCGCGCTGCAGGCCCGCTCCGAGGTGCGCGAGTCGTACTCGGCCTACCGCAGCGCCTACGGGCTGGCCAGGCACTACCGCGACGAGGTCGTGCCGCTGCGCCAGCGCATCTCCGACGAGAACCTGCTTCGCTACAACGGCATGCTCGGCAGCGTCTTCGAGCTGCTCGCCGATGCGCGATCGCAGATCGCCGGCGTGACCGGCGCGGTCGAAGCGCTGCGCGACCACTGGATCGCCGAAAGCGCGCTGCAGATGGCGATCGCCGGCCGCTCGCCGGCCAACGCCTCCCCCGACCTGCCCCGCTGACCCGCTGATGGAGCAACCGATGACCCACCGCAGAACCTTCTTCAAGGCCGCCGGCGCGACGCTGCTCGGCGCCGCCACCGTCAGCCGCGTCGGCGCCGCCTCGCTGCCCGAGGCCGCCACGCAATCGAGCGCCACGATGCAGCCGCCCCCGCCGCCGCCCACCGGCCGCCCGTTCAACCCGATCGTCACGCTGAACGGCTGGTCGCTGCCGTGGCGCATGAAGGACGGCGTCAAGGAGTTCCACCTGCTGGCCGAGCCGGTGGTGCGCGAGATCGCACCCGGCATGAAGGCCAACCTGTGGGGCTACAACGGCCAGAGCCCCGGGCCGACGATCGAGGCGGTCGAGGGCGACCGCGTGCGCATCTTCGTGACCAACCAGCTGCCCGAGGTCACCAGCGTGCACTGGCACGGCATCCTGCTGCCCTCGGGGATGGACGGCGTGACGGGCCTCACCCAGCCGCCGATCGAGGTCGGCAAGACCTTCGTCTACGAGTTCGTGCTGCAGCGCTCCGGCACCTTCATGTACCACCCGCATGCCGACGAGATGACGCAGATGGCGATGGGGATGATGGGCCTGTTCATCGTCCACCCGAAGGATGCGAGGCAGCTGCGCGTCGACCGCGACTACGGCTTCATCCTGAACGCCTACGACGTGGAGCCCGGCGCCGCGACGCCGCGCGTGAACACCATGCTCGAYTTCAAYCTGTGGACCTGGAACAGCCGCGCCTTCCCCGGCATCGACCCGATCGTCGCGCGCACCGGCGAGCGGGTGCGCATCCGCGTCGGCAACCTGACGATGACCAACCACCCGATCCACATGCACGGCCCGCACTTCGAGGTCACCGGCACCGATGGCGGCTGGGTGCCGAAGTCGGCGCGCTGGCCGGAGGTGACGGTCGACATCGGCGTCGGCCAGATGCGCGCCTTCGAGTTCGATGCGCTGGCGGGTGACTGGGCGATCCATTGCCACAAGTCGCACCACACGATGAACGCGATGGGGCATGCGGTGCCGACGATGATCGGCGTCGACCACCGCGAGGT
>NZ_JBFUGN010000262.1:0-7008 GCF_056402895.1 Rhizobacter sp. P3_B12
GTTCTATGTCGTGTTCACCAAGGATCCGGGGCCGGGCGCCTCCGGCCCCGCCCAGCTCTACAAATTCGACGGCACCAACTGGACCTTGCTGAAGGACCCCAACAGCGGCGGGACAGGGACCGGCATGGGCCTCGGCGGGGTGTCCGTCTCCGGCACCGGCGCGAGCACCCGCATTGCGCTGGGCGTGACCAACACCTGGGGCAACTACAGCGGCCAGCAGGCCATTCAGTGGTCAGGCGACGGCGGCAAGACCTGGCGCGAGATCGCGGCCACCATGCCGCGTACGCCGGCCGACGGCGCCTTCTGGGGCTGGCCCGACGACGTCGAGATCGATCCGCTCAACCCCGACCGCGTTCTGCACGTCCATGGCGGCGGCGTCTGGGAAACCCGCAACGCTTCCTCGTCAACGCCGAGCTGGAACGAGGTCGTCGAGGGGCTGGAGGAGACTGCCGTCCTGAGCCTCGCCACGCCGCCGGCCCAGGCAACGTACACCGTGATCAACAGTTCGGGTGACGTCGGCCCCTGGGTGCACACGAATCTCGCGACGAAGCCGACCCTGACGCCGGGCACCAGTTGGAGCAACGGCTTCGCCGCCGACATGGCGTGGTCCGACCCGCTCTACATCGCCAGCATGGGCGTCGTCCTCAGCACCAGTACCGCCTTCGGCGTCTGGTCCGGCGACGGCGGCAAGACCTGGACGCCTTTCGCCACCCTCGCTCCCGGTGCCGCGGCCAACACGAACGGCGAAGCAAGCATCGCGGTCACCGCGCGCAACAAGGCGGTCTGGGCGCCCGCTTACTCGGTGCCGTCCTACACCACGGACAACGGCGCGACCTGGGTCCCGACCAATCTGCCGCCGGTCTCCAACATCTACCCCCGCGCCTACCATCTGGCCACAGATCGCAAGAACCCGAACAAGGTCTATGCCTACGATTCAGGCGCCAATTGGTGGGGCACGCCGGGCAAGGTCTATGTCTCGACGGATGCCGGCCACACGTTCACGCTGAGCCAGGGATCGGTGACCGCGGGGCTGGCCCCCAACTACTTCGCGAACACCTCGCTGGTGGTCAACCCCAACGCCGAGGGTGACCTCTGGCTGGCCGACGGCAACGCCGTGTACCACTCGGTGGATTCAGGATCGACCTGGACGAAGCTGAGCAAGTTTGCGTCGATCCAGGGCAGCAACCAGTGGCCCGACGTGCAGGGCGCCACGCTGGTGGCGCTGGGCAAGGCCAAGCCCGGTGCCGCGTACTCGGCGGCGGTCTATGTGGTGGGCGTGGTCAACGGCGTGTGGGGCGTCTACCGCTCCGACGACGGCGGCGCCAGCTGGTCGCGCTTCAACGATGACGCGCACCAGTTCGGCGGCATCGGGACGATGGCTGCCGATCAGAACGTCTATGGCCGGATCTACGTCAGCGGCACCGGCCGGGGCCTGCTGTACAGCAACTGAACCCGTCCGCTCCCCCGATCAGAAGCTGGCCCAGTCGTCGGTGCCGGTGCGTGCCACCGCCACCGGGGCGGCCGGCGTGGCGAGGTGTCCCGCCGCGGGACCCTTCGGCTTCACCTTCGACTTCGCCTTGCTGAAGTCGGGTCGGGCCACGTTCTTCGCATGCTCCGGCTCGTGGCGCTCGGCGTGGTTGCGCGTGTCGTCGGCCGGGCGGGGGCTTGCCTGATGTCCCGCGCCGTCGGCCGGCAGCTTGAAGACGGCCACGGCCTGCACCAGTTGCTGCGCCTGCACCTTCAGGCTCTCGGAGGCAGCCGCGCTTTCCTCGACCAGCGCCGCGTTCTGCTGCGTGACCTGATCCATCTGGCTGACCGCCTCGCCGACCTGCGAAACGCCCACGCTCTGCTCGCTGCTGGCAGCGCTGATCTCGCTGACGATGTCGGTCACGCGCTTGATGGAGCTGACCACCTCGGTCATCGTGACGCCGGCCTGGCCGACGAGCGTCGTGCCTTGCTCGACACGCTCGACGCTGGCGTTGATCAGGCTCTTGATCTCCTTGGCCGCCTCGGCCGAACGGCCGGCCAGGCTGCGCACTTCGGCGGCCACCACGGCGAAGCCGCGGCCCTGCTCGCCTGCACGCGCCGCCTCGACCGCCGCGTTCAACGCGAGGATGTTGGTCTGGAAGGCGATGCCGTCGATGACGCTGATGATGTCGGTGATCTTCTTCGAGCTGTCGTTGATGGCCTTCATGGTTTGCACCACCTGGCCCACGACTTCGCCGCCTTCGATGGCCACCGTGCTCGCGTTGACCGCGAGTTGGTTCGCCTGCTTGGCGTTGTCGGCGTTCTGCTTGACGGTGGAGCTGAGCTCTTCCATCGAAGCGGCCGCCTGTTCGAGCGCTGAGGCCTGCTCTTCGGTGCGCTGGCTCAGGTCCAGGTTGCCCTGGGCGATCTGGGCCGATGCCGTCGCGACGCTCTCGGAGTTGCTGCGCACGTTCGAGACCACTTGCGCCAGGTTGGTCTGCATCGCCTTCAGTGCGGCCATGACGCTGGTCGTGTCGCCGCTGCGCACGTCGATGTTCGTGCTGAGGTCGCCACCGGCAACGCTCTGGGCCAGATGGGCCGCCGCGGCCGGTTCGGCGCCCAGCTGTCGCACCAGGCCGCGCGTCAGCCAGAAGCCGATGCCGATGCCCAACAGCAGGGCACCGGTGACCAGGGCCAGCATGAGATTGCGGGCATTCTGGAAACTCGCCGCATTGGCTTCGGAAGCATGCTTGGCATTGGCCTCCTTGACGTCGGCCAGCGCCGTCATGTCGTCATCGAGCTTGGTGACGATCCGCGCGAAGTCTCCGAACATGTACTTCGTGAGCTCGGCGCGGTCGTCCAGCCTGGCCGACGCCGTGTCCGCCTGAAGCTTCCTGACGCCCTGGGTGTATTCCTGCCAACCGCTTTCCAGCTGGGCAAACGCGGCCTTTCCTTTTTCTGACCAGAACAGCGGCTTGGCCTTGTCGAGGTTCTCGCGCAGCAGCGCCAGTTCCTTCTCGCTCTTGGCAAGCGCGCTGGTGCGCTGCTCCGGCGTCGTGGACAGCAAGGCGTTGCGCAGCGAACGGCCGACGTACAGCAGGTTGATGTTCGCCTCCTTGGCCAGCGACAGGCCGATCATGTCCATCTTGTAGATCTTGTCGCCCGCGTCGTTGATCCGGCCCATGTTGCTGATGCCGATGGCGCTGACGACTGCGCCGACGAGGCAGACGCCGATGAAGGCGCTGATCAATTTGGTGCTGAGTTTCATGCTCTGGAAGTTCACGGGCGGACCTTTGCAATAGAACCTGGATCCGGTCGGTGCAAGCCGTACCCGGCGCGGGCCGCCCCGAGGACATCCTGGGGCTTGAAGACCGTATCGACCTGCGATGGCAGGGCTTGAGCGGCTGCCGGGCCTCGGGCAGCGCTCTGGCGCGAAAGTGCACGAGAAAACCGCCGCAGGGGACACGGCAAGGCCAAGGAAAACTCAAGGAAACCGCAAGAAAACAAAGCTTCCGCAATATTTCCTGATGGTAAAGTTTTGTACAAATTCGGTCGCCGAATGGCGATTCGCGGGGGCGGGAGGAGAGCAGAGGATGTTTGCAACAGCGGCGCAAGCCCGAGGGGATTGGCACGTCTTGTTCCGCAGCACGGACGACGGCGCAGGCGGGAGATGGGCCACATTCAGGCGGGCCGTCAAGTTCTTCTGGCGCTTTGCGCTGCGCAGGGCTGGCGTCCAGACCTGCCTGGTCTCCTTGCATCGGCTCAAGCAGGAGCACGGTGCGCACTACCCGATCGAAGTGAGCCTGCGGCCATTGCGGCCGTACCTCTGCGATGGCCTGAGCGTGGCCGACCGGGCAGCCTGTGTCGTGTCCCATTTCAGCTGGTTGCACGCAACGCTCCGGCCGGAAACCTGCCGGGCGTTGTGGCAACGACAAGGCCTGCTGTTTCCGCTGGCAGCCGAGACCTGCACCGACGTCTCGCTCGTGCTGCGGCAGTCGGCGTCGCAAAGCCGCGAAGGCGAGCTCAGCTTCGACCTGATGTTCCAGGGCCAGCGCCTGGTGTCGACCCACTTCAGCATCGTCGGCACCGGCGCGGCCGGCATCGCCGGTGAGGAACGCAGCGTCGTCCTCGTCGCCGGTTTCCAGGGGGTGCGCGGAACCGACGCATTGATGCGCGAGCTGGGCATGCAGTTGCACCGCCTGCGGCCTTCGTCGCTGCTGCTCTGTGCACTGCAAGGGGTCTGTGCGGGCTGGGACCTGCCGGCGCCGATCACCGTCGCCCAGCAATCGCACGTGTCGGCTGGCTATGCCCGGCGGCGGCGCATCCAGCTCGACTACGACAGGGTCTGGACCGAGGCCGGCGCGGACCGGCTCGGTCCGCGCCATTGGCAACTGCCGGGAACGCTGGGGATCCGGTCGGACTGCGAGGTGGCATCCAAGCACCGCGCCCAGCACCGCCGCCGCAATGCCACCAAGCTCGCCTTCTTCGAGACCTGCCGGGAGGCCGCCTCGGCCATGAAGCGCAGCCCTGTTGCGTCGTCCGGCGCCACGGGTTGATGCGACGGGCCGATGCGACGCCGCTGCACCTCTTAAGCATCGGCCAAGCTGGCGGGCCCTACCATCGCGCACGATGCACCTGCTGCTGATCGAAGACGATGTGGACCTGGGCGCGTCGCTCCAGCAAGCCCTGCGCGGCGCCGGATTCACCAGCGAATGGCTGCGCACGGCCTGCGACGCCCACCGCTTCGCCGTGGCCGGCGGCCACCACTGCATCCTGCTCGACCTGGGCCTGCCCGACGGCCACGGGCTCGACCTGTTGCGCACCTGGCGCCGCGACGGCCTGGCCGTGCCGCTGATCGTCATCACCGCCAGCGACGCACTGGGCGATCGCCTGGCCGGCCTGGATGAAGGCGCCGACGATTTCATCGTCAAACCCTTCGCCGTGGTCGAGCTCGTCGCGCRCGTGCACGCGGTGACGCGGCGTGCCGCCCAGCAGGCGGCTTCGGTGTGGACCATCGGCACGCTGGCCATCGACATGCGCCAGCGTGTCTGCACGGTGGACGGCGAGCCGGCCGGCCTCTCGCTGCGCGAGTTCGACGTGCTGGCCGCGTTGGCGCGCGCCGGTGGCAGCGTGGTGCCCAAGCACCGCCTGGCGCAGGCCCTGGCGCCGCTGGGCGAGCCGCTCGATTTCAACGCCATCGAGGTCCACGTGCACAACCTGCGGCGCAAGGTCGGCGCAGAACGCGTGAAGACCGTGCGCGGCATCGGCTACCTGCTGGCCGGAGACCGCGCTTGAGCGCAGCCACGGCGCGCCCGCCGCGGCTGCAACGGCGCGTGCTGCTGGCGATGATGGGCGTGATCGTGCTGATGTTCCTCGTCTTCTTCGGCATCATCCTGTGGYAGACGCTCAAGCGCGATTCGGGCGAGCTGGACCGCGCCCTGCTGCGCCGAGCGCAGAGCCTGGCACGGGCGCTCGACCTCACGCCCGCCGACGCCAGCGTCAGCGCCGGCGTCGCCGTGCTGCTGAACCTGCGGGACGACGCCGCGGCCAACGATCCGCACGGCGAGCCGCGGCCCCTGCTGCTGGTGTCACGCCGCGACGGCGGGCTGCGCCTGCCGGCGGCGCAGCCCGGCGACGCCGACCCGCTGCGCCTGCCCGACGGCCTGTCGGAAACCCTGCATCAAGGCGCCCTGCTGCGCAGCTACACCGCCCGTGGCCAGCACTGGTCCGTGACACTGCTCGACGACGACATGCGCAGCACGCGCTGGGCCGCGCGCGAGGCCGGCCTCGAGCTGCTGGGCTACCTGGCGCTGACGCTGCCGTTCATCCTGCTGCCGGTGTGGCTGGCGCTGCGCGCGGCACTGGCGCCGCTGCGCGGCCTGTCGGAGCAGGTGGCGGTGCGCGCGCCTGCCGACATGAGCCCCATCGTGCTGCCCAAGGGCTACCGCGAGCTGCTGCCGCTGCAGACCGCGTTGAACCGGCTGTTCGAGCGCATGGCCGCCACCTTCGCCCGCGAGAAGGCCTTCGTGCACGACGCCGCACACGAGCTGCGCACGCCGCTGGCCGTCATCAGCGCCCAGGCCCATGTGCTGCAGACCAGCGAGGGCCCGGCGCGCCACGAGGCCGCGCGCCGCCTGCAGGGCGCGGTGGAGCGGGCCTCGCACCTCGCCCACCAGCTGCTTCGCCTGGCCCAGGCCGACGCCACGGCGCTCGCGCCGCGCGAACTGGTGGACGTGATGAACCTCGCGCGCGACACCCTGGCCGGCATGACCGAGGTGGCGACCGGACAAGGCAGCGAGCTGTCGCTGAGCGGCCCCGACAACGCCGTGCTGGCCACCGACCCGCGTGCGCTGCGCTCGATGCTGGGCAACCTGGTGGACAACGCGCTGCGCTACGGCGGGCGCGGCGTGCTGGTGGACGTGAGCATCGACGTGCAACCGGCGCGCTGGCAACTGCGGGTGCTCGACAACGGCCCGGGCATTCCCGCCGCGCAGCGCGAACAGGTGTTCGAGCGCTTCTGGCGCGGCAAGGCCGGGGACGAACGCGGTGCAGGGCTGGGCCTGGCCATCGTGCGCGAGGCCGCGCGCTCGCTGGGTGGCGACGTCGACCTGCAGCCCGGCTCCGGCGGGCACGGCTGCAGCTTCACGATCACCCTCCCCCGATCGTGAGAGGCCGGTCTTCAGGAAGCACGAAGGTGGTTGCGGCGAGCATCGTGTCCCTCGTCACCGCACCTTGTGCTTCATGCCGCTCCTGCGCCACCCCCACCGCCTCGCCCTCAGTGCCATCACCTTGGCTTGCCACCCCACCGCGTGGGCCCAGGACGCTGCAGCACCTGCCGAGCCCATCCACCTGGAAACCGTCGAGATCCAGGGCCAGCGCGGGCGCAACGCCGCCGGCAGGCAGACGCTGACGCGCGAGGAGCTGGCGCGCATCCCCGGCAGCAGCGGCGACCCGATGAAGGCCGTGATGGCCCTGCCCGGCGTGACCACCACCGACGACAGCAGCAGCGCTCCCGCGGTGCGGGGTGCGCGGCCGCAGGAC